>CAZNRY010000011.1:0-38715 GCA_964575675.1 uncultured bacterium | reverse complement strand
GGATCTCGGTCGAGGTCGGACACCACGAGGTGGCTCCCAGCCAGCACGAGATAGATCTTAAATACAGGGATGCATGGCGGATGGCCGATGCGACGATCACCTACCGCTACGTCGTGAAGATGATCGCACGCGAGCACGGCGTTTACGCGACCTTCATGCCGAAGCCTCTCTTCGGGGAGAACGGCAGCGGCATGCACGTGCACCAGTCCCTATTCAAGGATGGGAGCAACGTGTTCTTCGATCCGAAGGACCCCCACCATCTTTCGAAGATCGGACGCGGCTACATGGCGGGCGTGATGCGGCACGCGCGCGAGATCTGCGCGGTCACGAACCAGTGGGTGAACTCGTACAAGAGGCTGGTTCCGGGATACGAGGCCCCGGTCTACGTCGCATGGGGCAACAGGAACCGCTCGGCCCTCGTCCGCGTTCCGATGTACAAGCCGGGCAAGGAGGCGGCGACGCGGATCGAGTACCGCTGCCCCGACCCCGCCTGCAACCCCTACCTGGTTTTCTCGGTGATGCTCGCCGCGGGTCTGAGGGGCATCGAGAGGCACTACGAACTTCCGGCGCCGGTCGAGGAGGACATCTTCCACATGTCCGAAGGGGAGAAGAAGGCGCGTGGGATCGACACGCTCCCCGATTCCCTCTATGCGGCGATCGAGGTCGCCGAGCAAAGCGATCTGATGCGCGAGGCGCTCGGCGAGCACGTCTTCGGGAAGTTCATCGAGAACAAGAAGATCGAGTGGGATCAGTACCGGATCCGGGTCACGGGATACGAGATCGAGAGGTACCTGCCGATCCTGTGATTCCAGGGGGGAAGGAGCGGACGGCGCGCCCCGGATGGGCTGCTTCCACCCCCCGGCGGGCGTCCCCTTGACGCCCCCCAATCGATCGCCTAGAGTCCAGAATCTAAAGCACCTGAAACGTGGCGCCCACCGGGGGGTCGCCGGTTTCTGGTGTTGGGTTGGAGGCGCGGGCGTGGGGGATTCTGCAAACTCCTTGCTTCTTCCTGCTCCCCGGTTGTCACCGATCAAACCCGGAGACGCGTCATGAAACGATTGTCATGGCCCTTGGCCGTGCTTGGCTCCCTCGTACTGATCGCGGGTTGTGCACAGCAATTCCCGTCGCCCGACCTCAACTTCGATAGCACCCAGAAGGTCGTCCTGACCTTCCGCGGCGGGGAGCAGGTCGTGGGAAAGGTCGCTCCGGGAAGGAAGGTCGAGCTCCGCGAGCCCGGCGTCATCTGGCGTGCGAAGGTGGGAGAGATCACAGAGGAGAAGATCCTCTTGAAGGATCTCACCCAGATCCGCACGACCAACACGGTCGCGGCGCAGACCGCCCGCCAGGCGGACGCGAGGATCGTGGTCGGCGAATCCGCCCCGGACAAAACTTTCCTGCGCAGCGAGATCACGAAGGTTGAAACGGTCAAGTTCGACGCGGGTCGGACGGCGCAGCAGACCAGTTTCTGGGCCTACGGCGCCGCGGTCCTGGCGCTCATTCTGGGGGAACGGTCATGATGGGGCGTGGGGTGGTTATCCTGATGCGCGCTGCCTGTCTCTCCATTCTCTTAGGCGTTCTTCTCCCGCAGGTTGCGCCGGGGCAGGAGGCGGAGACACTTGGAATCCGAGAGTTGGCCGTCCAGAGTCCCAGCAGCGTTTTCCGTCCTCTCGACATGCTCGGCGCGCGCGCCGGCTCGAAGGGATGGGCGATGGGTGGAGCCTATGTGGGCCAGGTCGAGGGGATCGATGCGATCGCGTGGAATCCCGCAGGGCTTGGCTGGCTCACGCGGCCGAGCCTGACGCTCGACACCCGGTGGACCCGATGCTCCGGGACCACGACCGACTTCCCCGACACGTTCAGCCTGGCACGGATCGGGCAGCCCAACCTCCTGGTCGCGCGCTACGAGGTCAACCTCAAGGGAAACCTCCGAGGGAACCTCGGGGGAGGCTCTTATTCGTTCGATGGCCCGGGGGGGAGACGGATCACCGGCGCGCTCAGTTTCCGCCGCTATCTGAACGTCACCTACCCGGAGCGAATCGTCTCGGACATGGTGCTCTCCCAGGCCAGCGGCTTCCCGGTGACCTTCGCAGTGGACGGCAAGGAAGACGGCGGTGTCGACGCCATCGCGGCGTCGTTCGCCTGCCAGGTGATCCCGGGTGTGGTCTCGGTCGGGACGAACCTGAACTTCCTGGACGGCAAGCTGAAGGGCAGCAAGGTCTTCGAGACTTCCGGCGGAGGAACGGGAGTCGTTTCGCGAACGACCACGAAGTTCAAGTACAAGGGGCGGTCGATCGATCTGGGGATCCAGGCCCGCTACGAGGGATCGGTCCCCGTTTATGCGGGCCTTCGCTACACGCCTTCCTATACGGTCGAGGTCACGTCGGGTAGGGTCTTTTCCTTCGTCCAGACACTCAGCCAGCAGTTCCCGGGTTCCGAGACTCTATGGAAGATTGCCGGCTACGACATGGAGGTGCCGTCGGTTCTGTCGATCGGCGGGACGGTGCAGCCCCTGAGGTTCTTGACCTTAGCGTTCGAATACGACAAGCAGGCCTGGGCCGACACGAAGCTCACCTATCGGGACAGCGCGTTCGCCGAGACGCAGCCAACGCCCACGTTGCCGCTGCGCGATACGGCGAGCATCCATGTCGGCATGGAGCTGCGTCTGCTCCGGCCTCGTGGGATCGATCTCCCGGTGCGATTCGGCTTCTATAGCGGTCCGATCTCGATGGCGAACCTCGAGAGTGCGGATGAGTTCTACGATTACGTCTACGCTCAGAAGCCGGTCGATAGAGACATCAAGTCCAACGGCCTGACGATGGGAATCGGTTTCGCGACCGCGCAGATCCGATACGACTTTTCCTATGACATTCTCGATTACTCGTTCAAGCGGTTCTATTTCGATGACCCGGCGCCGATCCCTGCCTACTCCCTTCCGAATCCAAACCGGATCCTGGTGAAGGTCAATCCGCGCCGCGTGGCCAACTTCAGGCTTACCGCTTCGCTGGCCCTGTAGAAATCGTCCCGAGCGCATGAACGCAGCCCTCCGGACCTGAACCGGGGGGCTTTCGCTTGTACGGGTCCCACGGAGCCATCGGGGTGGCACCGCCGGAACCACCTCTAACGCATTGATATTCAACACGATACCGATTATCGAGATCATTGTTGCTCTCGAGGGCCACTCCGCTGGTGTCGTCGGGAGCACTGGCGGTGTAGTGGAGCCGTCTCCCCCTCACGTCGCACAGGCTCGTAACTAAATATATGTCAATGAGATACGATTATTCATTGAGACGACCTCGGTTGTGGCACGGCAGATGCTTGGATGACAAGAGCAATCGGGTGGCCCGCCGGGAGTGGACTGTTTCCCAACCCCGGCAGAAGCGCAATCTGGACGCCGGCAAATGCCGGACCCAAAGATTGCTTCCGCAACCGGCGGACCTACCGATCCAGATTCCGGCTGCAAACCAACAGATGCTTCGATCGCCGGAATTCACTGTCGACCCACAATGTGGCTAGGTGGGTTCCGGAGATCGAACCTGGGGCAAGCGGCCTCACTACCCCGAAGGGGCTCGCGGGATCTACCCGCGGGCCCCTTCGGCTTCTCGCCGTGCGTGCTTTCCCATTGCGTGATACGGTTCCGCCGTTGACGGAGGCCCGGATTCGCGCTTCGTATCCGGAAGGCGCCATCGGCGCCGGCGAGACAAGGTCACGGGGGAAATCGATGGGATTCGATCCTATGCCTGGGACGCAAGGGATTCCCACGGGGGAAAGGGGCCGCGGCGACGCGCCGCCGGGGCCCGAGTCGCGATTGCATGCCGTGCTCGCCTACGCGCTCGCCGGCTTCTCGGGGGTGGTCGTTCTCGTCCTGCGGCGGGATGATCGATTCGTTCAGTACCACGCCCTTCAGTCCATCGCGGCCACGGTAATTGCGTTGGGAGTAGGAATACTGCTCTGGATCTTCTCGTTCTTCCCGCTTCTCGGCTTTCTCTATGGGATGCTCCTGCGGATTTACCAGGTCGGGCTCTTCCTGGCATGGCTCTTCCTTCTCTGGCAGGCATGGAAAGGACGTTGGTTCAGGATTCCCTATCTTGGGGCTTGGGCCGAGAAGCAGGTCGTGTAGCTCCGGCCGCAATTGGCAACGGGCGGCTCTGCCAAGGCGGAGCGCCCGTTTCCAGCAGCGAGAGGTCGGTCTTGAGGAAGAATGACCGGAGCTCTCTACGCTCCGGGGCGAGGAAAGTTCCCTGCGCCTCCCACGCCCCCTCTGGGGGCCGGCTCCCGGGCGTGGAGGATCAGCGTCCCTCGGTGGCCGCGTTCAGATAGGTCGTCTCCCGCGCTCGTCCCCGGTACGCTTCGTCCAGGGCCACCCCCTCGCTCTCGGACAGCCGCCCCGCCCGGACGACCTCTGCGATCCTCGATGAAAACTCCTGGAACAGCTCCTCCGTCTCGAACCCGGCGATCCGGGCCATCTCGTCGACCGAGTACCCGCGGACGATCTTCCGAACGTGATGCCGGCCCCCCTCGTCGACGACGACGTGGGCCTCGTTGACGGTTCCGAAGAGGTTGTGGAAATCGCCCATCACGTCCTGATAGGCCCCGAGAAGGGTGACCGCGATGTAGTAGGGCCCCCCGTTGACGGTCGCGTGGAGCTCGAGCATCTCCTTGATGTCCTTGATGTCGACAAAGTGGTCGATCTGGCCATCGGAATCGCAGGTCAGATCGACGATGATCCCGGTCTCGGTCGGGTACTCGTTCAGCCGGTGGATCGGCAGAACGGGGAAGAGCAGGCCGATGCTCCACGAATCCGGGACCGACTGGAAGACAGAGAAATTCGCCACGTACTTCTTGCGGAGTGTCTTCTCGAGCAGCTCGAACTCGTCGCTCACGTAGTTCGTTTGCTTCGCGAACCGCAGCGCGCGGATGCAGATCTCGTCGAAGAGGGCCTCCCCGCGCCCGCGGTCCTCGAGGCTCAGATAGCCGAGGTCGAACAGGCTGAAGAGCTCTTCCCGCTGTTGAATCGCGTCGTGGTAGTACTCGCGGAAGTTCTTCACGCTGATGTCGCGGGTGATTTCGTAAAGCTCGGTGAGGGACTGGTTGTCGGATTCGGCGTTCAGCATCCCCAGTCGCTCGACCGCGCTCTCATCGCTGCGGTTTTCGCAAGTCGTCACCACCATCGAGTGATAGACGGTCAGCGCGCGGCCGCTCTCGGAGACGATCGTCGGAACGGGGACGTCTTCCGCGTCGCAGATTTCGCGGATCGTGTAGACCACGTCGTTCGCGAACTCCTGCACCGTGTAGTTCGCGCTCGAATCGGACGGCGTCTTGGAGCCGTCGTAGTCGATTCCAAGACCGCCCCCGACGTTCAGGTACTCGACCGGGACCTTCATCTTTCGGATCTTGGCGTAGACGCGGCTCGCTTCCTTGACGGCGGCCTTGATCTTCCGGATGTCGGTGATCTGGCTGCCGATGTGGAAGTGGAGCATCTTGAGGCAGCCCTCGAGCCCGCGTTCGCGGAGGGTCCGCACGAGGTCGATCATCTCGACGGTCGAGAGGCCGAACTTGGAAGATTGGCCTCCCGATTCCTCCCACTTCCCGCTCCCCTTCGAATACAGACGTCCCCGGAGTCCGAGCATCGGCGTGATCCCGGTCGCATCGACCATCTTCAGGATGCTGACGATCTCGCGGACCTGCTCGATCACGATCACGATCCGCTTGCCGGCCTTGAGCCCCCAGAACGCCATCTCGATGAACGAGTCGTCCTTGAATCCGTTGCAGATCAGGAGGCTCTCTTCGGGCTGATGAACCGACAAGGCGATGTAGAGCTCAGCCTTCGAGCCGACCTCGAGGCCGAAGTCGTAGCGGCTCCCCACCCGGAGGAGCTCTTCGATCACGTCGCGCCGGTGATTGACCTTCATCGGGAAGACCCCCTTATAGGGGGCGCCGTACTGGAACTCCGTGATCGCGCTCTGGAACGCTTGATGGAGGATCCGCACCTGCGTCTCGAGAATCTGCGGGAAGCGAAGAAGGACAGGCGCGGGGCACCGGCGTTTCGCCAAATCCTCGACCACCTGGAAGAGATCGATGCCCGGTCCCGAGCGAAACGGCTTGACCATGAGGTGGCCGGCCGCGTTGACGTCGAAATAGCCACTGCCCCAGTTCTCGATACCGTA
Source organism: uncultured bacterium (assembly GCA_964575675.1). Classification (GTDB taxonomy): domain Bacteria; phylum Eisenbacteria; class RBG-16-71-46; order CAIMUX01; family VGJL01; genus CAZNRY01. The sequence goes on along the minus strand of CAZNRY010000011.1, from coordinate 32,551 downwards.
GAGAACCGGGATCGGTACGCGGAATCCTGTCTCCATCAGGGTAGTTTCTCCTACGCGAGGAACATCTTCCGACAAAAGGCCCTAGGGCCCGCGCCGCGGCTCGGGCCGTGTTGAGTCCAAGGCGAAGGCCGTCAGGTTAGCATCGTTCCGGCAGGTGACAAAGGATTCGATTGGCCGGCTCCGGGGATGCGGGCCGAAGCGCTCGCCGGGGGGGCGCCCCGGCGAGCGTGTCTCGCGGCAGCCGCCGGTAGGGAGGAGCCGCTAGGGAAGCTTGACGCGGACGGAAAACCGGTGGATCTCGCCGAGCCCGGGCGGACCGTCCCGCATGCCGTAGTCGGCATTGAAGGCCCCGATTCGGATACCCACCCCGGCCGAGAGCTCCAGGTGCTGCTCGTCGCCGAGGTCGCGCCACGCGGGGCCCGTTCGGAGCGTCAGGGGAGTGCCGGGGAGGCGCCACGCCGCTGCCACCGCGACGCGCCGCGGCGCGCCCGCCGGCAAGAGGGTCGTCCCCGCCAGGAGGCGGAGGCCGCCTCGCAAGTCCCGTTCGATACCGAGGTCGAATCCCCGCGGGACCGGCCCGTCCTTCGATCGGTCCCAGTTGACCGAGGAAGCCAGGGCGCGCGCGACCGCGCCGGCCCGCCAACGTCCGAGCGACCCCTCGATGCCAAAGTCGAGCGCAAGACCGCCGCCGCTCGATGCGTCGACGGTGCTTCGGGCCTGAAGCATGCGCAGCCGGACGCCGCTCTGAAGACCCAGGGGGACGCGCCGCGCGTACGACAGGACGATCTCCATTTCTCCGTAGGAGTCGCTACCGGGGAGGTTGCCGGAGAGGTTCGTGACCCCGAGACCCACGGCCGATCGCGCCTCCCCCCGTCGCCGGACGATCTGCGCATCCCTCCACTCGGGCACCTCGTCGCGGCGAAGCCAGCAAAGCGCCGCGGTCTGATGGTGGACGAGCCCGCCGGCATAGAGCGATGCGTGGGAAAATGCCAAGCCCGGCCCGTCGGCGCGGAGCATTCCGGTGGGATTCTCGAAAGCGGCCTCGACCCCCTCGCCGAGGGCGGCCGGAATCCCCGCGAGCGCAAGGGACGCAGGCCATGCCTCCAGGTGCGGGAACGCGCCCGGCAGCTCGGCGCGGGCCTTGGAGGCGGCCAGCGCGGCGAGGACCGGCAGGACGAGAAGGGCGGCCCTTCGCAACGGCGTTCTATTCATCGTTCTGGAACAGCAACGGCAAGACCTCCTCGCGGGACCTTCCGTCGTTTCCCACGCTGCGGGCGCGGATCAAATAGTAGCCGGGTTGCGCGAGTTGGCCATCCCGGTCGCGTCCATCCCAGGAGAATCGCGTCTCGAGGAATGGACCCGCTTGATGAAGCTCGATGATCTCGTCTCCCTCGAGATTGTAGATGTGCAGGCCCACATCTCGCAGGCCGGCCTCGTCCCTCACGACGAACTCGTCCATCGGACGGAATGGCGTCGGGTAGTTGAGGGAGCGGCCCGTGACGTAGAGCAAGGTCTCGGTCGGCCCGGAGAAGCTCTTGTTGCCGAGGTCGTCCTCCGACCACCCGCTGATCTCGTTCACGCCCGGGTTGAGGCTCACATCTATCGAGAACCTTCCGGTCTCGATGTCCACGGAGGTTGTGTAGCGCTGTTGCCTGTTCAGCATGACCACGACCAGGTTCGCATCGACGGCCCCGCCCGTTATCGTCAGCGTCGGGTGGTTCCACTCCGCGGGCAGCGCATCCATCCGAGGGGCTGCCGAGGGCCCCGTGTTGTCGATCTCGATCCGGATCGTGCTGTCGCGCACGGCACCGCACAGGAGATCGCGCCCCACGAGGATCACCGGGATGCTCGTGCCATCCGGGGAGAAGAGGTTCTTGTCGGAAGGAAGCCGGCAGATCACCTCGAAGCTGTCTGGAGCGACCTCGGTGACGGTGGCATCGGAGGAAAGGAAGGACGGCAGAAAGACCCGATAATCGGCGTCGACCGTGAGGGCGAGCCCTGCGGGGCTTCGCCAGCGCGTGTATACGATCAGGGAATCGCCGACGTGGTAGCGCGTGCGATCGTTGCGAATCGAGCTCGAGACGTGGATGGGTGGCGGAGTGTTGAGGTTTCTGCAGACGCGCAGGGAGCGGTCGGTGAACGGATCCCCGAGCTGATTGACCGCGGTGATCGGAACCTCGACCGCGCTGTCGGGAAGACCGGCGAGCGGTCCGACCTGATAGCGAATGGAGTAGACGCCCCCTCCCGCGTCGGTCACGGCCGCCATCCCGCCCGCGCCCCGATCCAGTCCCGCTAGGTCGGCGTGGAGGAAATACCCTGCGCTGTCCCATCGGCTCTCGATCTCCAAGAGATCACCTTCGCGAACGCCGCGATCGAGCGGCGATGTGACCCGCTGGGAAATCGGATTCGGCGGCCCCGCCGAACGGAGGTCGATCCGGAGTTCCTCGTAGAGAACCTCGCTGCAGAGGGAGTCGCGGCCGACGATGCTGATCGGGATGTCGTTCGCCGCGCCCGACACTCCTTCCTTCGCCGGGATCTTGTAGGCGATCCGAAACGTGTTGGCGCCGGCCCCGTCTGCTCCGGCCGGCTCGATCGAGAGATCGCGCTCCTGGAAGCCGGGCGCGATCGAGCGATAATCCGCCGAGACATGAAGCCCGCGGACCCCTTCCCCGCGCCAGATCGTGGTCACTACGAGGGAGTCGCCGACATAGAAGAGCCGCCTGTTGTCCCGGATCCAGCTCGACGTGTGCTCCGGGAGTTGAGCCGACCAGTTTCGGCACACGGTCAGCCGCGTGTAGATGAACGTGGATGCGGAGTCGAACCGGCTCGTCGCCGTGATCGGGATCTCGATGCCGGCCGAATCGGCCAGGCCGCTCATCGCGCCGGTCACATACCGGATCAGGTAGACCCCGGCGGCCGAGTCGGTGACCGTGGCGGCGCCGACTCCACGGTCCAGGCCGCTGAAATCAGCGCTCACGTCGTAGCCGGCCGAGTCCCATCGGGTCCGGATGAGAAGGGTGTCGAAGTCCGCGACCCCGCGCGCGAGCGGAGAGAGGAGTCTCGATGAGCGATGGCGCGGCGTGGCGCCTGCCTCCGCGCCGATCAGAACGCAGATGCACAGGAGCGCAAAGCCGAATCTCGGGATCGATTTGGACATCGGTACTTGATACCAACCATTCACGGAGCCAGGGGTTCCCACCGACGTGGAGGCCAGCGTATCCAACCCGCGTCTCACTCTAGGTGTCGGGCAGAGGGGAAGTCCACCAGGATTCCAATCGGGGGGCGCGGTCCCCTTGAGACGGGACTCCGCGTAGGCTAGCCTCCGCCTCATCCATGAACGACCCGCCAGTGCCGCTGAAGGACGGCATCATCCTTCACATCGCGTGGGTACGATGGTGGAGCGCGCTCGCCTACCACGCCCTCTCTCTGGCGGGCGGAATGAACGCGATCGGACGGCGGAACCTTGTCGCGGCCCCGCCGGGCAGTCCGCTGGAGGCGAGGGCCAAGGAACTCGATCTCGCTGCGCCGGAGTGGGGAGGCCTGGCCTCCGCGAGACCGGATCGTTTGATCGAGGCGATCCGGGCGCTTCGCCGCCGGGCGCTCGCGGGCTCCGTCGTGGGCGTTTTCGTTCACACCGGCGCAGGCCATGCGGCGGCCGCGGCCGCCGTGAGAGGCACGCTCGCTCCACTTCTCCGGGTCCGTTCCGAGATCCGTGTCCCGGGCGGGGGGCCCCTCCAGAGGTGGCTGTACGGCCGCGGAACGGATCGGATTCTCCTCTCCGGTCGTTTCATGGAGGATGAGCTGCGGCGGCGGCTCGCGGTCCCGCCAGGGAAAATTCGCATCCTTGCGGCCGGGATCGATTGCCGGCGCGCCGGCCGGGTCGACCGATCTGCGGCGCGCGCGGCCTTGCGGGAGCGGATGCAATGGCCCGCGGGGGCGCGGGTCGTCGGGATGCTCGCCCGCTACAGCCCGGTCAAGGGACACCGCGATCTGGTCGAGGCGGCGCGGTTGGTAGCCGCCCGCCATGACGACGTGCGGTTTCTCACCGCGGGACCCGTCGGGCAGGTCGGGCGGGAGCAGGTCGGAAGGTGGGTGCGCGATGCGGGGCTCGCGGATCGTTTCGCGGTTCTCGATGCCGTTTCCGATCCGATCGATGTCGCAGCCGGGTTTGATCAGGCGGTCATCGCCTCGCGCGGCAGCGAGGCGGTATGCCGGAGCGCTCTCGAGTACATGGCGCTCGGGCTTCCGGTCGTAGCCACGGACGTCAACGTGATTCCGGAGACGGTCGGCGATGCGGGACTACTCGTTCCCCCCGCCGATCCGGCCGCGCTCGCGATGGCTATCGGATCGCTCCTGGATGATCCGGTGCGGGCGCGGCGCCTCTCGGAGGCCGCCGCGCGTCGAGTCCGGGAGCGATTCGAGATCGCAGAAACCGCGCGCGAGGGGGTAGCAATCCTGGAGGAAGCTCGAGAGGAGCGGCATGCAACGGTCTGAGCAGGGGATCAGCGCGATCGTCATCGCGCGCGACGAGGAAGATGGAATCGCGCGCTGTCTTCGGTCGGTCGCCTGGGCCGATGAGCGCATCGTCATCGTCGACTCGGCCACTCGGGATGCGACCGCCGAAAGGGCCCGGCCCCTGGCGACCGAGGTCGTGATCCGGCCTTGGGAAGGGTTCGTCGCCGCCAAACGCTTCGCGGTCGAGCGCTCGAGCCGGCCCTGGATCCTGTGGCTCGACGCGGACGAGGCGGTCGATCGTGAGCTCGCCGATGCCATCCGATCCGCGGTCGCGGACCCCCGCGGGGCTGCCGGTTTTCGCATGCGCCGCCGCAACCACTACCTGGGCCGCGTGGTCAGCCACGGAGCATGGTCGGGGGATTCCGTCCTGCGGCTCTTCGCCCGGGATCGCGCCCGGTGGGTCGACCGCATGGTTCATGAGGAGGTCGCGGTGGAGGGCCGGGTAGAGGATCTCGCGGGGAATCTCGACCACTGGAGCTACCGCGACCTGGGACATCACCTGGAGAAGATCCGCGCATGGTCGGCCCTGTGGGCCGAACAATCGCTCAAGGAAGGCAGAAGGGCCGGATTTCACGATCTCTTGCTCCGCCCCCCGATCCGCTTCGCGAAAGGATACATCCTCAAGGGTGGATTCCTCGACGGCGTGGCGGGGCTCGTGTTGGCCTTCATGGATTCCGTCTACGTCGGGACCAAGTATGCGCGCCTGCTGGAGGGGCAACGGGCGAGGCGCGGGAGAGGCGAGCGATGAACGAAGAACAACAGGGCGTCCCCTCGAAGGGCGAGGTAGGGATCGAGGATTTCGCGAAACTCGACCTGCGGATCGCGCGGATCGAACGGGCCGAGGCGCATCCGAACGCCGAGAAGCTCCTGAAGCTCACGGTCGAGATGGGCGGGGAGAGCCGGCAGATCGTCGCCGGGATCGCGCCCCACTATCGCCCCGAAGAGCTCGAAGGACGCTTGATCGTGATCGTGGCGAATCTGAAGCCGGCGAAGTTGCGGGGCGAGTGGTCGCACGGGATGCTCCTCGCTGCGAGCGGCGCCGGAACGGTCACGATTCTCTCGCCGCTCGCGGAGGTGCCAACCGGGTCGACGGTGAGCTGAGCGGGACCCGCGGGCGCACCCGCTCGCGCCTACGCGCGCTTGGCGGCTCATTCGGGGGACGCTGGCCGGGCCGGGTGGTCCCGCAGGAGCTGCCCGCCGCGCGGACGCGACCTGCGGGTAACTCCGACGCTCGACGCGCGAAGCGGGCCGCAGGCGCGAGCCAGGATGCTCGTTCTTCCCCGAGCGAGCGCCGGTCCGGAGGGACCATCCGACCCGGCCAGCGTCAGTCGCTACACCACGATCCGCGCAATGTGCGGGCCGATCCGCGCAACGATCTCGTAGGCGATCGTGTTGCATTGAAGCGCGATCTGGCTCGCGCCGACTTCCTCGGTCCCCTGCCGTCCCAGGAGGACGGCCTCGTCTTCGAGTCCCGCTTCGGGGATATCGGTCACGTCGATCATGAAGATGTTCATGCAGATCCTGCCGAGGATCGGGGCGCGCGAGCCTGCGATCAGCACGTGTCCAATCCCAGACAACCGCCGGTCGTAGCCGTCCGCGTAACCGACCGGAAGAACGGCGATGCGCGTGGGCCGGGTCGCGCGGTAGGCGCACCCGTATCCCACGAAGGCGCCGCTCGGCGCCTCCTTCACCTGGGCGATTCTCGTCTTCCACGTCAACACGGGGGCGAGGGGTGTGGCGCCGTCGCCCGCCAGCATGCAAGAGAGGAGCGTCTCCTTGGAAGGCCAGAGCCCGTAGAGGGAGATGCCGACTCGGACCATCTCGAAGGAAGTCTCCTGCATCGTCAGGACGGCGGCAGAGCAGGCGCAGTGGCGGATCGCTTCCGGGGCGCGGGCTCGCACGCGCGTCGAGAGTTCCTCGAACAGGGCGAGCTGGCGGAGCGCGTAGGAGTGGTCCGTCGTGTCCTCGATGTTCGCGAAATGGGTCGATACGCCCGCGAGCGCTATCCCCGGAAGGGCGAGAGTTCGGTCAAGGAAGGGGTCGAGGTTCTCCGGGAGGATCCCTTGCCGGTTGACGCCGGTCTCGACCTTCACGTGGCAACGTACGGTCTTCCCCGCGGCGCTGGCGGCGGCTGAGAGTGCTTGGATGGTCTCGAGGTTGTAGACCGTTACCTCCGCGCCCGCGGCGACGGCCCGCCCCGCCTGTGCTGCGCCCAGATAGCCCAGGATCAGTACCGGGCGGTCCAATGCGAGGCGCCAGAGCGATTCGGCCTCGTCCACCGTGTGAACTCCGAATGAATCGATGCCGGAAGCGGCCGCGATCCGCGCGACCGGCTCAAGGCCGTGGCCGTAAGCGTTGCTCTTGACCACCGCCTGGAGCCGGACCTCGGGCCGGATCCTGGTCCGGAAGGTTCGGATGTTCGAGACGAGGGCCGCCTGATCAATCTCGACCCACGTGAGGAGGCCGCGATCGGCCGGGCCGGGGTTGAATCCGGCCTTCGGCGGACGATTGACGTGCCGGTCTGGGATCATGGTGCGCTCCTCTTCTCGGGCACCATCGCCGTCAGAACATCGCCGAGTGTGCAGGGCGCGGGAGAGATCAGCGAGAGAAGAGGCGGCAGAATGGCGCGCGTCGTCAGGATGTCGTCGAGCGCCTTGTGGGTGCTCCTTCCCTCGCAGCCGAACTGCCGCGCCACGCTCTCGAGCGAATATCGTTGCAGGGTACACCACCGTCTGGCCAATAGCATCGTGTCCAGGATCCAAGCGGTGGAGAGGGATCTTCCCGCCCTGCGCATCTCATGGCGCAGGAACCGCACGTCGAAGCTTAAGTTGTGGCCGGCCCAGACGGCCCCCGAGAGGATCTCGAGGATCTCCCCCGCGGCCGCGCCGAACCCCCTGCAGGTCCGAAGTTGGGAAGGGCGGATCGCGTGGATCCTCTGTACCGCCTCCGGAATCTCGCGACCCGGGTCGAAGATCTCGAGGAAGCGCCGCTCCTCCCGTCCCGGGTCGATGCGGGAGACCGCGAGCTCGACGACCCGGTCACCCGATTCAACGTCGAGTCCCGTCGTCTCCACGTCGATGAACGCCAGGGGGACATCTTCCCAAGGGGTGTCGAGGGAGGGACGGCGTTGGCTGAAGAGCCCCGGCTCCTCGAGGAGGAGATCCTGCAGCTCCTCCATCGAGCGCGCGCGCTCCCAGATTCGCCGCGGCGTCATCGTCGTTGCCCCCCTGACCCGTGTGGATGACATCGTCCCGGCGCTCCGATACCCTCTCGGTACATCGGGTACGATCCTGGGCTCCAGTCTCTTCGACCCGAGCCGCAGGATGCAAGGGGCACGGCTGAGCATGGAGGTCGGCATGGCGGAGCGCAACGATCCGGAAAAGAGCATCATCATCGTCGGTGCGTCGAACGACAGGAATCGATTCGCGAACCGCGCGGTTCGCGCCTATCGCGATCTTGGTTGGACCGTCTATCCCGTCCATCCCCGCGAGAAGGCGGTCGAGGGTTTGCCCTGCTTCCCCAAGGTGGAAGATGCCCCCGGCAGCTCACGGACGATGAGTCTCTACCTGCCGGCGGAGGCGGGGATCCTGGTCGTCGATGCCGCTGCGGCGAGGGGGGTGAGGGACGTCTACATTAACCCGGGGGCCGGGAGTCCCGCGCTCATCGAGAAAATCCGCTCACTCGGGATGAACCCCATCGAGGCCTGCTCGATCGTGGCGGTTGGGAAGCACCCCGACGACTACCCGGTCTAGAAGGGGATCGATGTCCTCACTTCGCAAGCCGAGGGGCTCCGCCGGAGTCCGGGGCGCCCTCTTCGCCTTGGCGATTCTCGCCGCTCTCGGGACCGGGTGTGCGTTTCGCGGACCAAGTTTGCCCCCCACGGAGCCGGGCGCGGAGGGGGCTCGGATCATGATCGGGCTGCTCTCGCAGAGGATCTGCCCACCGACCCTCAGCACCGATCTCGAGATCGTCCTCGCGCCGGTCGGCCGGCCGAGGGTGCTTTTGACCGGAAGCGCGAGGATCGCCTGGCCCGATCGGGCCCGGATCCAGGCCCGAGTCGGCGGCTTCGTTCCGGTCGCTTCGATCGCCGTCGCAGGAGATTCCGCGTTCGTGAGCCTGCCTCGGGAAAGCGCCTTCTGGCGCGGCGAAGGAAGCCGTTTCGGAGGGGGAGGGATATCGGGAACGGCCGCAAGCATCCTCTGGCTCCTCTGTCCGGGGCCGATGCTCGAGACGCTCGAGGATGCGGTCCTCGACCAAACCCCCTCGGGATGGACCCTTCGAGGCAGGTTGGCGGGGACGGACCCCACCGTCTGGGCGGAGATCCGGTTGCCCCGGGACCGGGGTCGCGTCGCCGAGATCCTCATCCGCGACGCGGATGGTTCGATCCGCTTGCGCGCGTGGCGCAGCGGGCATCGGGGCGTAGGCGGGACCGAGATCCCGAACTCGATCCGGGTTCAATCCGGAGCGAAGGGGGGATGGTTCGAGATGAAGTTCCTGAGACCGAGGCTTGACCCGGACCAACCGCCGGGACTGTTCCGGTTGAGGGCGGGCCCCGGCGTCCGGACCATCGAGGACGGCGACCTTCTCCTTCTCATGTCCGGAGGAGCGGGGGAACGCTAGGAGGCCGCCGCGCGCGGCGAGCGTTGCCGCAGGGCGGAGGCGTGGACGCTCTTCATCTCGACCACCGGCGCCAACCTTCCGCGTCTCGCGTTTCCCGACTCGCGCAATCACCGCGTGGGAAGCTGGTTACACCCGATGATCCAATCGAGAGACCCATCCGGCGCTCTCGCGAGGAGCCTCCCGGAGGCGGATTTGCGCTTGCCCCATGCGGAAACGCTCTGATACCGTCCGGATGTAACTTTCCCGCCCCGAGAAGCAGTGCGCACTTCGGGGACCCGGGACGGTCTTTTTGTGCCGTCTCCGGGGCGGGGATCTTTGCGATTTGCCCGGGAGGACTGGATGGATCTAGTGGTCTGCGTCAAGCAGGTCCCCAGCTCGGAGGCCCGCATCTCGATCGCCCCCGACGGCCGATCGATCGACCGGACCAGCATCGAGATGGTGGTCAACCCCTACGACGAGTACGCGATCGAGGAGGGGCTCAGGACCCGAGAGAAGTTCGGGGGAACCCTCACCGTCGTCTCTTTGGGGCCGGCCAAGACCGAGGAAGCAATGCGGACCTGCCTCGCCCTCGGCGCCGACCGGGCCCTCATCGTCAAGGAAGAGGCTCTTCTCGGAGGAGATTTCATCGGGACGGCCCGGGTTCTCGCCGAGGCGATCCGCCCGCTCAAGGCCGATCTGATCCTCTGCGGGAAGGTTTCGATCGACGTGGAGAACAATGGAATCGGCATCGCCCTCGCAGAGCTGCTCGGGTTGCCCCATGTCTCGGTCGTCTCGAAGATCGAATGGAAGGATGAACGCCACCTGACGGCGCAACGAGAGATCGAGGGTGCGACCGAGGTGGTCGAGGTCGAGCTGCCCGCCGTCTTGACGGCGAACAAGGGGCTCAACGAGCCCCGCTATCCGAGCCTCCCCGGGATCATGAAGGCGAAGAAGAAGCCGATTGAAGAGCTCACAGCCGCGACGACCGGCTGCGATCCGGCTCTCGTCGGCGAGGCGGGTTCTCGCCTCGCCATCACGAAGCTCGATCCTCCGCCCGCGCGGGATGCTGGCAGGATCCTGACCGGAGAACCGCGAGAATCGGCCCTCGAGGTCATGAAGGCGCTCCGCGAGGAGCGGAAGCTCCTGTAGGGGGAGAGATGGGATTCGACGTTCTCGTCTTCGCCGAGCAGCGAGAGGGGCGCTTCAAGAAGAGCGTCTTCGAACTGTTTCATCTGGCGCGCGATCTCGCCTCCGGCGACGGCGTTGTGGGGGCCGTTCTGTGCGGCGCCGGTGTCTCCGCACTGGCGGATCAGCTCTCCGCCCGGGGCGCCGACCGGGTCTGGGTGGCGGATGCCCCTTCGCTCGCCCTCTACAATGCTGCCGATTACACCCGCTTGGTCGATGCCGCCTTTCGCGCCGGCCGGCCGGCCCTCGTCCTGTTCCCGGCGACGGCGATGGGGCGCGATCTCGCCCCCCGCTTCGCGACCCGTCTGGGAGTTCCCCTGATCGCGGATGCGATGGAGATCGCGCTGTCGACAGGCGGCGGCCTCTTGGCTCGCAAGTCGATGTACGGCGGAAAGGTCTTCGCGGCGCTGCAGACGAAGGGTGATCCGCCCTACGTCGCAACGGTCCGTCCCGGGGCCTACCCGCCCGCCGATGAGGCGGCCGGACGGAAGATGGAGACCACAGCTCTTCAGTTCGAGCCCGATCCGCTGAGCCTCCGGGCGAGGGTCGTCGAGGTCGCGCAGTCGCTCGGACAGACCGTCGATCTCCAAGAGGCCGAGGTCATTGTTTCGGGAGGACGAGGGCTCAAGGCGCCCGAGCACTTCGCCTTGATCCGCGAGCTCGCGCAAGCTCTCGGGGGAGCCGTGGGGGCCAGTCGCGCGGTCGTCGACGCGGGATGGATCGACCACCATCACCAGGTTGGCCAGACCGGAATGACGGTGGCGCCGAAGCTCTACATAGCGTGCGGAATCAGCGGAGCCGTCCAGCACCTGGCAGGGATGCGCACGAGCAGTTGCATCGTGGCGATCAACAAGGACCCCGACGCTCCGATCTTAAAGATTGCCGACTACGGGATCGTTGGCGACCTATTCGAGGCGCTTCCGGTCATGATCGAGGAAGCACGCAAGATGAGGTCCTCATAACCGTGACGACAGCGCCCGCCCCGAAGCCGGTTTCTGTCTCGCGCGTCGAGATGGTCGAGATGATCCTCCCGAACGATGCGAACCCGCTCGGCACGGCGGGCGGCGGGAAGATCATGCACCTGATCGACATCGCCGCTGCGATCGCGGCCCACAGGCACAGCCGTCGGCAGGTCGTGACCGCGTCATTCGATGAGCTCGATTTTCTTCACCCCGTTCGCATCGGCGATCTCGTCATCCTCAAGGCCTCGGTGAACTTCGTCGATCACACGTCGATGGAGGTCGGTGTGAAGGTCCTGTCGGAGAATCCGAGGACGGGTGAGTTGCGCCACACTGCGTCGGCCTACACGACCTTCGTGGCCCTGGACGATCTGGGTCACCCCGTGGCGGTGCCGCCCCTTGGGCTCGAGACCGATGAGGATCGGCGCCGCAACGAACAGGCCCGGCAACGGCGGGTGAACCGCCTGGCCAAGGTCGCCAAGCGGGGCGAGCGGAGGACAGAGCTGTGAGGGGGACGGTGTTGGCCGATCGATCGGCCTCGTCGCATCCCGCGGGTCGGATCGATCGGCGGACTGGAGAACCTGACGCGGGCGCATGCCCCGCGGTTTGGTCGTTCATGGACTTGCGCCCTCCCCGGCGGGAGAGACGCGCGCGGAGGGAACCTTGAAGTACCGTCTACACAGGCAGCGGTCCCTGAACGCGGCCACCCTGCCGGTTCTGCACGAAATCCTCCCCGGGCTTCGTGAGGGGGGCTTCGGTCTCGATCTCGTCTTGTCCGACACGGAGTTCAACCGCGACGTCTCCTTCAAGGACCTCGAAGGACTCCGCCGTTCCCTCTCCGACGAGAACGTCCCCCTGACCTGCCACCTCCCGTTCATCGACCTGCGCTTCGGGAGCCGCGATCCGAAGGTGCACGAATATGCCCGCGATTGCTTGCAGTACGGCCTCGAGATGGCCGCCGATTTGCGGGCGCGGATCGGCGTCCTGCACGTCGGCTACAGCAACCACATCCCCCCGCGGCGCAAGGATGCGTGGCGCGACCGGGTGGTCGACAACCTCCAGGAGATCGTTCGGGCCGCCGAGGAGGAAGAGATCTTCCTGGCGATCGAGAACACCTACGAGCCCGATGCGGAAGTGCTCCGCGGCATCCTGGAAACGGTGAACTCCCCGTGGCTCCGCTTCTGCGCCGACCTCGGCCACGCGGCCTGCTTCTCGCGGATGGCGCCGGAAGAGTGGATCGAGTCGTTCAAGGACCGGATCGTCATGATGCACTTCCACGACAACGACGGACAGGACGACCTTCATGCGGCCTGCGGGGAGGGGGTCGTCGGTTACGAACCTGTTTTTGATGCCTGCAAGGCAGCCGATCTCTCCTGCGTCATCACCATCGAGGTCGAGGACGACGCTTGGGATCAATCGGTCGAGCACTTGAAGCAGGTCGGCTTCGAGTTCGGCGACATCCCAGACCCGACCGTTTGAGGTCCGATCAAAAGAACCCGATCGCGCCGAAGCTGACCAGGGAGCCCGTCTCCCGTTCGACCGCTTGGCCGTAATCCAAGACCGTTCCGTTCAGGCCGGGCAGAGATTCGAGCATCGTGCGGATCGCGGGATAGCCGCAGATCCTCCGCGCATCCTTCTCCTGCTCGATTCCTGCGCGAAATGCCGTTACATCTCCAGCGGCGATCCGCTCCATCATCGCGCGGTCGGCCCTTTCGATCTCGTCCCTCCGATCGGCCCCGGTCTCCGTATCGCCGAATCGCAGTCCCACATGGGCGAAGTCCACGCCGGCGATCAAGAGGCTGCTGCTGTCGATCGATTCCGCCAGGCGCTCGATGAAGATCTCTATCCACTCGGACGGGTAGGGGATCGAGTCGGGCCGGTCATCCGCACACCAGGGGAAGCAGCAGAGGATCGGCACGATCCGGCGCGTCTCCCAGCCGTCAAGGATGTGGCGCAGAAAAACGAGCTGAAACTCGATCGAGTGCTCCCGTCGATGTAGAAGTTGTTCCCGCTGAGGATCGAATGGAAGCCCCGCGGCGAGGCGCGCGAGGAAATCGCGATCGGCCGGACAGCCGCCGAAGGGGGTCTCGAAATCTTTCGAGAGGGTCGCGAAGGGGAGCGATCCGCCGTTGTGGGAGATCCCAAGAATCACGATCCGTTCCGCTTGAGAGTTCCGGATGGAACGATAGGCGCTCCCGTACACGGACGCCCCCCGGCGGGGGTCGATGTGGGGCGCGATCAGGGCGCGTATCGGGCGCCCCTCCGCGGGAATCTCTCCCGCCCCGACGAGCTGATCGATCCAGAGACCCAGGCTCGTCGGATCCAGGTCGTAGGAGAGGCCGGCATGAGCCGCGAGACGGCTCGGGGCCGCCGCGAATGCGCGCTCTTGCGCGGCGATTCGTTCTCGCATGGAGGGGGAGTCGAGAAACCCGGCCTCCTCCAAGCGGTCGATCAGCCCGGAAATCGCCTCCCGGGCGACGATCGAGCCGGACATGCGGCAGATGTCGGTCTGGAGATCCCCCGCGTCCCTCGTTCCATCCAGCCGTCGGGCGATCCAGAGGGCCGCCTCCGAAAGGAATAGAACCTCCTCCGAATCCCCGGACGGATCCCGCAGGCAGTAGACGGAGGATCCTTCCCGTTCGACCAGGAAGGCCTCGATCGGGCGCAGGCGGGGACGGTCGGGAGGGGAGGCTGTCATGCGCTTGCCTCCGCCGGAGTCGCTGCGCGCCGATGCGCGCCGCCCCCGGCTCGGTTATGCTACTCGCGTGCGCGATCGCGCGCGCAGCGGTCAGGGTAGCTCATCCGAACCCAACGGGTCCAAGCGGCGGAGCGTCGATGGCGAGCATTCAGGCGGTACTTTTCAAAGACCTGAGGATCAAGGCCCTGGCTCTGGTCATGGCCCTCGCCGTCTACGTCCATGTTTTCTCGGCCCAAGACCGCGAGATGGTCTATTCCGTTCCGATCACCATCGCCCCCCTCTCTGGCGGGCTCGCGCTCGCGAACGCGGTCCCGAAGGAAGCGCGGGTCCGCGTGCACGCATCGGGCAAGGATCTCCTGAAGCTCCGCACGCGCGGATTCCATGCGGAGGTGAGACTCGATTCCCCAAGGAGCGGTTCCCTGCAGCGTCCGCTCCTCGGATCGGACTTTCAATTGCCGCGCGGCGTGAAGGCTCATTCAATCGAGGTCGTGGATCCGACGGTACTCGATCTTCAGATCGAGCCGGCCGCGACGGTTGAGCTCCCGGTCGCGCCCAGGATGGGGGGGGCGGTGCCATCCGACCGCGCTCTCGTAAGGATGCCGACGCCGTTTCCCCGCACGGTCCGCGTGACGGGGCCGCGATCGGCGATCGCGACGCTCGACTCGGTGCGGACCCTGCCGGTTACCGCCGAGGGAATCCGGGGCGATTTCGAACAGGAAGTCGAGGTCGATCTTCCTCCGAACATCGTTGCCGAGCCGCGCCGCATACGACTCCGCATCGAGCTCGAGGAGCGGCTCGATCGGCGGACGTCCCTATTGCCGGTAGAGGTGTCCCTCCCGCCATGGACCCAACTCGTCGCGGTCGATCCCGACTCCGGATCGGTTGCGATCAGCGGAGCGGTCTCCGCCATCGGCCAGGTGCAACTTGTTGAGACAAGGCTAGTTGCGACCGTTTCTCACCGGACCCCACGCGTTCAGACCGTTCCCCTGCGGGCCGTGGTCGAGGGCCTCCCCCCCCAGTCCCCCGCGCTCATCGTGTGCGACCCGGAGAGCGTCCAGATCATCTTCCGGTAGCGGATCGGCAACCTACTCCGGCGGATGAAGTTAGTCCTCGAAAGCTTCTTTTTTCGCCTTGACACCCATCTGGGCCATTGTTAGCGTGCAGTCGCTTGCACGTAGCAAGTTTGCGCGATCGTGTGCCTGGCTTGCCGAACGATATGGTGAACCCGGCAGAGGGGATCCCGAGGAGGGGAGCAGGATGACGAAAGCCGACCTGGTGGACGAGATTGCCGACCGGACGGGGCTGACCAAGAAGGATGTGGCGGAAACGGTGGACGAGTTCCTCGAGGCCGTCTCTCGGGCGCTCGTGGCGGGCAAGCATATTGAAATCCGCGGATTCGGCACCTTCAAGGTGAAGGACCGCCGGTCGAGAATCGCCCGCAATCCGCGCACCGGCGCGCAGGTTCAGGTTCCGCCGAGAAAGGTCCCTGTCTTCAAAGTCTCCAAAGAACTGAAGGACAAGGTCGCGACCGTCTAGACCGGCCACGAAAGTGGGGCGCATCGCGGCTGGGAGCGGCTCGGAGATCCCGGCCAACCCGGGAGGAGAATCCGGACTCCCGAAGGGTCCGGGTATCCTGTTCCTCGTTGCGACCCCCATCGGAAACCTCGAAGACGTCACCCTCCGCGCCCTTCGCATCTTCCGCGAGGTCGATTGGATCGCCGCCGAGGACACGCGTCGCACGAGAATTCTCCTTCAGCACTACGGGATCGAATCTACCCTGGTCTCGCATCACGCCCACTCCGAGCACAGGCGAGGTCCGCAGCTCGTCGAACGACTCCGCGCCGGCGAGCGAGGAGCCCTCGTGACCGATGCGGGGACCCCGGGGATATCGGACCCCGGTTTCCTGCTTGCCAGGATGGCCCGCGAGGCGGGCGTGACGATCGAAGTGATTCCGGGCGCCTCAGCCGTGATGGCCGCGCTGCTTGGAAGCGGCCTGCCGTGCGAGCGGTTCACGTTTCTAGGGTATCCCCCTTCCAAGGGGGCCGCCCGGCAGCGATTCCTGAAGGAAGCGATGAGCGAGCGGAGGTCGACGGTCATCTTCGAGTCGCCCCATCGGATCCTGCGCTGTCTCGAGGAGATCGCGGAGATCGATGGCGGCCGCGAGATCGCCGTCTGCCGTGAGTTGACGAAACGCTACGAGGAGATCCTGCGTGCCGGAGCGGGAGATCTCGTCACGGAGGTCCGTATGCATCCTCGCCGGGGGGAGTTCACTCTGGTCATCTCGGCCGCGCCGCGGGGGACAGATGCCTAGCCATTCCATGAAGCGGTGGGCGCGGAATCTCGCGGCGCCCGTGGGGGGCGGGCTGGCTCGAATCGGCGTTTCGGCCAACGCGGTCACCCTTTCCGGGCTTCTTTTTGCCGCCGCCTGCGGGTTCTTTCTCGGTCGCGGCGACTATGCGGCGGGTCTCGCCTGTCTGCTCGCGAGCTCACTGTGCGACCTGCTCGATGGGGCGGTGGCGCGCTCCCGCGGCCGCGGCGGTTCGCCGTTGGGAGCGACGCTCGATTCCGCCGTCGATCGGTACGGCGAGGCGATGATCCTCACGGGCGTGCTCGTCGACGGGGTACTCCATCGCGATCAGGGCGAGACATTCCTCTGGCTCTGGTCTCTCGCCCTGGCCGCGTCCTTCCTGACTTCCTACGTCCGCGCGCGGGCAGAGGGGCTCGGGTTCCGTTGCGAGGTGGGTCTGCTCGAACGCCCCGAACGTCTTGCCCTGATCGGGCTGCTCTGCGTGATCGGTCCCCGCGCGGCCATGTGGATCCTGGGAGCTCTCGCGGTCGGGGGGCACATCACGGTTGTGCAGCGCATCCTTCACCTCCGGCGGGAGGCTCGTCTGAGCCACCCGGATCGCGGGCCGGAATCGTGATGCCGACGCGGAAGGACGGCGCCAAAGGCGCGGCGGGCAGGACGTCCAAGCGCAGCGGCGCGGGGCTCTTCATCACCTTCGAGGGAATCGAGGGGTCCGGCAAGTCGACCCAGATCGCGAAGCTCACGACCTGGCTTCGCGCTCGCGGGTTGCCGGTCTTGGTGGTCCGTGAACCGGGAGGGACGCGGCTAGGGGAGGCGTTGCGCCGAATCCTTCTTGCGCCCTCGGCGGAAGGAATCACGGCCCGCGCCGAGCTACTCCTTTACCTTGCCTCGCGGGCACAGCTTGTCGCCCACGAGATCAAGCCGGCCCTCGATCGAGGATGGATGGTCATCGCCGATCGTTTCGGCGATGCGTCGGTTGCCTATCAGGGCGGCGGCCGCCGGTTGGGGGAGCGGCCGGTGCGGACCCTCGTCCGCTTCGCCACGGGCGGACTCGAGCCCGCCCGCACCTATGTCCTCGATCTGCCCCCGGAGGCAGGTCTGGCGCGTGTTCGGCTCCGCGGGGCGCCGGACCGATTGGAGGGCGAGGCGCTCGTCTTCCACCGCGCGGTCCGCGCCTCCTACCGACGGACCGCGCGGGCTGATCCCAAGCGCGTCCTGCTTCTTCGCGGGGACGAGCCCCCGGAACGGATCGCCGCTCGGATCCAACGCGACCTGACTCGCCTCCTCGCTTCCATTCCTGCTCTCGATCGGTGATTCTCTCCGCAACGGGAGGATCGCCATGCGTGCCTACCTCGATCTCTGGACGGGCCTGTCGGGAGACATGATGGTCGGGGCCCTTCTGGGCGCCGGATGGCCGGAAGTCGAGATGCAGGCGGTCTTCGCGCAAATCGGGATCCGAGACGCGTCGGTCCACCTCGAGTCGAGAATGCAGAAGGGTCTCGCGGGGTTTGGCATCCGCGTCGAGGCGAGCGGAGAGCCGCCGGAGAGGTCTTTCGCGGACATCCGACGGATCCTCATGGGGTCGCGGCTGAGCCCGACCGTGCGCGATCAGAGCCTGCGGCTGCTCCACCGGCTTGCGGTCGTCGAGGGGGCGATTCACGGCACGGAGCCCGAGATGGTGCACTTTCACGAGTTGGGCGCCATCGATTCGATCGCCGACGTCGTTCTCTGCGCCGCCGGACTCGAGTCGCTCGGCATCGCGCATCTCTCCTGCGGACCCATTCCGTTGAGCAGGGGTGAGATCCAGACCGCCCACGGGGTCTTGCCCGTCCCGACCCCCGCGACCCTGAGCCTCCTTGAGGGGCTTCCGATCCGCTGGCTCCCTATGGAAGGGGAGTGGCTGACGCCCACGGGGGCGCTCCTAATCGCCGGGCTGGTCGATTCGGTCGGCCCCCCTCCCGAGATGCGTCTGAAGCGGGTTGGGATTGGGGTGGGGACCCGTACCTCTCCGGACAGGGCGAACATCGTTCGGTTGCTCCTGGGCGAGGATGTTCACCCCGCGGAGGAATCGATCGGCTGGGTCTCGATCCTGGAGACGAATCTTGACGACCTCGACCCCCGCCACGAGGCGGAGGTCGTCCAGCGTCTATCGGAAATGGATGTTCTGGACATATTCCGGGTCCCGGCGGTGATGAAGAAGGGCCGGCTTGGGTCGATCCTGACCGTCGTCTGTCGCCCCGAGCTGGAGGGCGAGGTGGGAGCGGCCATCCTACGCGACACGAGCAGCTTGGGGATTCGAATTCGGCGGCAGTTCCGTCGGGAGCTCGATCGGAGCTTCACGACGGTCCCGACCGAGTTCGGTCCGGTCAGGGTCAAGTGGAGCCGGCCGGGCGGCATGGCCCGTCCGATGGCGGAGTTCGAGGACGTCCGGCTTCGGGCCAAGGAGAAGGGTGTGCCGACCTGGGCCGTCGAGAGGGCCGCCCTGCGGGCCGCGGAGGAGGACGGTCCCCCGCCCGTGGAACCCGCCGGGAAAGCCCCTTAATGATTCGTTGACAATCCGTAGCGGCATTCCTATACTACGTTCAGGCTGACCTACCAGACTGGGCTCTTGGAGCATCGCGGGTTTGACTTCTGTGGCGCAGAAGGTCCCCCATCCGATCGCTTGTGGAGCGCGGCCGTGACGCCGTGCTTCTCGAGAGGTGCGTAAATCGATCCCGGCGGGGTCCGTTCATGCGTTCCCGCCTCGATGGAAATGCGGGGTTTATGCTCGTCGCACCCGCCCGGTTTGATCGGGCGATGGCGGCGACACCCGGGGAGGTGATGCAGATCCACTCCGTCGCGCGAAGGGGAGGCGTGGCGGGTCCGGTTCTTGTGAAATCGATTCGATTTCAGCGGTGACCGGAGAGCAGGTCCCCCAATCCGCATCGAGATTCACTAGGGCGGTTTATCCGGGACTCCGGCTTCGAGACGCAGCGAGAGGTCGGGAGGCTCCGGGGAGACCTTAGGAGAGACGGAGGCTCGTAAACATGAGGAAGACTCTTCCCATCCTGATCGGGCTCTTGTTCGTTTCCGTCGTCTCGGCTTACGCGGTCAGCACCGGCGACCAAATGTTGCCGATGGAACAGCGCGGGCCGGGCGAACTGAAGGACGAGGCCCCGTTCAGCCTCAATTCCGGTGTCCGGGCGGACACGTTCTGGTTCGGTGACTATACCTACCTGAGCGGCCTTTACTACGCCCGGGCGGCCTTGAACGACAAAAACGCCGTCAAGTGGACGTTCGACCGAGGCAACGGCCCCCCCGCTACGGGCGTGCCGCTGCTCACGAACATCCCGATGTTCGGCAACGCCATCCTGAATGGAGCAGGATGGTTCTCACAGGACCTGAGCGCGAACGTCATCAATTACTTCAGGGTCATCGACAGCGCCCTCGACCTCGGCAACTACGAGGTGGGGTGGGGTGGCGGCCCGGTCATTGCGCCGGTCCTCCGCGGGGCCTATTCGTTGTGGGTCGGGATCGATGAGCCCGGCGCGGATGCGCTCTGCTGGACCTGCGGCGCCGGCTACGGCAACGACTGGTGTCAGCGGGCCGTGTCCGAGCCGATCGCCTACAACGGGACCGGTACGGTCAACCTGAGCATGGTCTACTTCAGTGACGCGGAAGAGTGCTACGACGGAACCCAGGTCTACCTGAAGAGGGCCGACACCGTCGAGCTGCTCTTGAACCAGCACACGGGCGGCTGCTCCGCTTCCCCGGGCTGGGAGACCAACGGCGGCGGGTGGACCGGCCAGATCGGGATCGACTCGGTTGGTCCGAGCATCCCGTTCGTGATCAACCCGGTGACCTGGACGAGCGCCAGTCTGACCCCGACCGAGATCACCGGCGGCGCCCAGAACGTCACCTTCATCGTCGAGTTCATCACCGACGGTGGTCTGTCGACCGAGGACTGCCGCGGCGAATTCATTTGGGGAGGCTTCGCGTGTGACAACGTGGCCGTCGGCGGGACGGGTGTGACTCCGAAGACCTACACCTTCGAGACTGGCCTCGAGGGCTGGACCCCCGGCGTCTGCATCCCGGTCGGCGATTACGCGGAAATCGTCTATCTTGATCCGCTCATCTACGCAATATTGGATCCCTGCTCCTGCAAGCTCGAGAACAACGTTCTCGAAATGGCGGCGGACACCGGCGGCGGCGAGCTGGGGCACCCGGTCGGCCAGCACATCTACGTGTCGGGTTCGATCTGCAACCTGAACGCCGAGGTCGGGATGCCCGTCCTGAAGGTCATCTTCTTCGACTTCGACGAGTACGCCGAGCTGCCGGTAGAGAACGGCGTGCTGATCCGGCCATGCTGGCGGTACTATCCGTTCTATTGCGAGATCACGCAAGCGACGGATTGGTCCGCGGTCGTCGGGCAGTCCGCATTCAACTATCGCGGAGCCGACCCGGTGTGCGCGACGTGGCGCTACGGCGGCACGCAGCTCACGGGCGATGCCATTCCGCCGAGCTCGGCGATGGTCATCCCGATGATCGAGCTTCTCGCGAACTGCGACACCTTCGCGATCACGACCTGCACGGGCCTCAGCAACTTCACCCCTCTCTACGACAACCTGGTTGTCGGAGTGACCGGTGGAGTCAATGCCCCGTCGATCGCATTCGAGAACGGGACGCAGTTCCAGGATGTTGGCAGCTTCCCGATCGCGATGTTCGACGTCCGCGCTCCCGGGCCGGCCAACATCGTCTACGACAAGAACATGGACAACGACCTCGCGCGCGACAAGTGCGGGGACAGCTTGATCGTCGGCGGTCCGCTTCCGGGCACCGACGCGAACAACTTCTACGAGGTGAAGATGTGGTGGCGCATCGCGAAGCGCGGCGCCTTCCAGGCCGACAAGGAGAACGGTATCGACACAGCCTACAAGACCTGGAAGACCCGGGTCGCGGACGGCTTGGCGATCGACCGTCCCTATCGTCCGGAGTTCACCTTCGGAGTCATGGACTCGATCCAGGTCGGCCCCCTGCCCGTGAAGAACCGGTTCCTCTCGCGCTTCAGCGAGAAGGACGATGACTACTTGGGCGAGAACAAGACGAGCGACATGCTTACGGACGACATCTTCCGTCCGGGAACGCGGATCGAGTACTTCTTCACCGCGAACTACCTGAAGAGCCCGAACGACAAGTACTACTACCCGGACACGGTCGGCGGAAGCTACGCCGAGTTCGAGGTTCTGCCGGGTGTGCGGACCGCGAACGTCGCGAACTGCGGCGGGACGGGTCTGAACTATTGCGCCTACCACCCGGCGACGCTCTTCGTTCGTGGATACGGCCTTCAGTCTCGCTTCTACATCGAGAATGCCCTGCGGACGATCCTGAACGGCTATGCGCCGTGCACGGTCGAGACCGGCTGCACGATTCCTTACGATCGGAACTGGGACCGGTATGACTATCGGGACGCCTCTTCCAACTGGAACGCGCCGCTGGCGCGCGGGCCGATCTCCGGCAGCAACAACGGCATGACCTTGAACCAGATGCTGGGCTACCGGGCGATCCTGGTCAGCCTCGGTAACTACGGCGGCGGCGCCATGCAGGACTGGGACTTCAACCTCTTCGATCAGTGGTTGGTTTCGCCGGACTGCGCCGCGAACACGAACCGCCAGCTCTTCGCCATCAACGGAGACAAGGTGGGTGAGGTTCTCGAGCATTGGGGAGTTTACGGCACGCCGTTCCTGAACAACACGCTGGCCGCGACGCTCTTCTGCGACGCGTTCAACGGCATCACGACGGACGTCGACTGCTCGCCCGTCGAGGAAGCCTACTGCGTCCGACTGCAGCAGGTCGGCGCATCGTCGCCGTACTTCCCGACCCTGATCGACGTGGACGCCTACGGAAGCTGGTGCCCGAACCTCTTCGGGTTCAACGCCTACACCCCGAATGCGGGCCAGGGTGGCGTCGGCAACCGCATCTACCAGGCGGAAGAGGGCGGCAAGGCGATGTCCCACGAGCAGGTGATCCGTTACAACAGCAGTGTCGACGCGAACTACAAGACGGTCCTTGACGGCGTGAGCTGGCACCACATGTCCAAGCGGAATGCCGCTGGCGTTGGTGAGGCGATCTGCCCGCGAACGACCGCAGACATCGTCGAAGGATCTCTCGCCGAGATCCGCGCGGCGATGCGTTGGGGCTTCGACGTCGCGGACGACGCCAGCATTCCGAAGCTGGCCAACGTGAAGGACCTTGCGAATTGCCAGGGCACGTGGGTCGGGTTGCCGGCCGATGTCGGCGACGACGCGGCGTTGCGTGTCAACCGGCTGTTCCAGAACGAGCCGAACCCGTTCAGCCCGAGGACGACGGTCAAGTTCAGCCTGGCCCAGAGCGGGCCCGTGCAGATCGTGATCTACGACGTCAGCGGGCGGCAGGTGAAGAAGCTCGTGGACGGTCCGATGGATCCGGGCAGCTACTCCGTGGTCTGGGACGGCACCAATGATCTGAGCCATCGGGTCGGATCGGGTGTCTACTGGAGCCAGATGAAGGCCGGTTCCTTCGTTTCGAACAAGAAGATGGTCGTCCTGAAGTAGTCCCTGCGGGCTGCTTCGACGATCGCTTTCTCTGGGAAGGCCTCCGGCTTGCGCCGGGGGCCTTCCCGTTCCCCGGCCCCGCGTTGACACTCCTCGACCCAGAAGCTAGGCTCGATTCCTCATGCGAAGGGAATCTCGTCCGTGCGGCCGCTGATTCTGTGTCTGGCGGCGGCCGCCGTTCTTGGCGCGGGTCCGCGGGAGGCCGGGGCGGCCGAGCGGGATGCGGCGATCGCCGCTGCCGTAGCGCGCGGCGTCGCGTGGGTCGAGAACGTCGAGATCCCGCCGTTCTCCGAAGGCGCCCTTTCGCTCCGCATGTACACGATGGAGATCGAGGCCCGGCACCGGATCTGGCTCCTCGAAAAGGACCCCGCCCGCCGCGCGTTGCTCGATGCGGGACTTAAACAAAGGCTCGCTCTGGTCCTCGACGAGCAGAGACTCGCGGCGGCCCTATCCGGGGAAGGAGGGAGCGGCGCATTCACCGAGATCGCCGTCCTTTCGGATCGCTGCAGGCAACATGGTCTCGATCCGACTCCCCTCTGTCGGAGCCTGGCCGGCCATCGAGACGTCCTGCGCGCCGAGGTCGAGAAGGTGCCCCCGTCGGTTCGGCTGCTCTACGCCGTCTACCTGCCGTCGTGCGGGATCGATCTCGGGCTATCGGTGCCGGCGCTCCGCGCGAAGGGCATGCTCGCGAACAGGCCCGGAGAGATCGCCCTGACCCTCACGGACGTCTATTACCTGACGCATGAGATCTTCGCGTACACCGACTACGCTACGAAGCCCCTGCTCGGCCTTTCGGAGGCTGAGCGCCTCTACCTCCTCCGGGTCCTCCCCTTCTTCACTGTCTTCTACGCGGCATGGAACAACCTGGATCTGGTGGGCGAGTTGGTGGCCTGTCTCTGGGCCGCGGACATGAGGGCGTCTTGGGCCTACGAGGAGGGTCTCCGCGTGCTTTTGGAAAGGCAGAACCCGGACGGCAGTTTCGGGGGACCCGATCCCCGCACCCTCGATCGGCCGGTCCGGGCGACCGAGGTCCTTCATCCGACCATGAACTGCCTGACCGTTCTCCTGCTGGACGCAGCGACCGAATAGGCGGACGCCGAAAGCACCGGGATCGGCCCCGGACGCGGGGAGTCCGGCCGGAGGGGGGAAGAGTGGGGGAAAGCCGGCCCACCGGCTGGTGCAGAGGAGGGGAAGCCCTCTTGCGCCAAGCGGTTTCGGGCCGTCAAGGCGGCTGTTTGTTCGGGGATGTGTAGGGTTGACACTTCTTCGCGGGGCAACCTACCATGAGCGCATCGGCATGGGGTTGGTGTCCTGGGGTCTGGGGGTGGTATGTCCGCTCGCCGTATTCCTTCCGGCGTAATTGTTCTTCGCACCATTCAGTTCGCGCTCTCGACGGGGGTGGCGCTCGCGTCGCTGTGGGGTCTCCTGGGGGGGTGCCGTGAGCAGACCACGGCCGCCATCGATCGGAACATCGCCCCCCAGACGTTTCTGACCTCGGCTCCGGGAGATAGCCAAACTTCGTTCTATCGCGTCGCGCTTCGTTGGGCCGGCCTCGATCAAGACGGGGTCGTCGCGCGGTACGAGGTCGCCGTTACCGATTCTCTCCCGAAGGAGCAGGACATCGGGTGGAGGAGAACGACGCGCAGCGACAGTCTCGTCATCTTCCGGGTAGAAGAAGCGCGGGAGGTGCTGGGCCATCGCTTCTACGTCCGTGCGATCGACAACGAGGGGAAAGTCGATCCCACCCCGGCATGGGCCTTCTTCGGCGCCCGCGACAACGTTCCTCCGTGGGTGCTCTTCAAGGAGGCGATCGCCTACGAGCCGATCAGCGGTGCGACAATCACTCTGACCTCCGTAGATCCCGTGACGCCCACCGACACCATCCCGACCGGGTGGGGCGTGCGGTTTGCATGGACCGGAGGCGACAGGGACGTTGCGATCACGCCCGAAGGGACCATCGAACAGGTCGGAAGGGTCGAGCGCTTCTTCCACCGGCTCACGCCGACGGAGTCCGGGTACCTGCCGCCTGACGGATCGCTCGCGGACACGGCGGCCCAATACCCCCCCGATTTCTTCCTTCGCAACCCCGGCGGAAGCGCCTACGCGATGCAGGTACGGGCCGTGGATGACGGAGGGCTCTCCGGGAGCGGAATAGAAACGATCAGTTTCGTCTGGAACCGGGATCCCATCTCCAAGTTCCAGCGATGCCTCAGGCCGGGGAGGGAAGATTCCGTCGCATGCTTTGAATCGGCGGGCGTCACCCACTACAGCCGGGACACTCTTGCCCTCGGCACGCTGTCCGAACCCCTGCCGAGCCTTCAAGTGTTCGCGGCCGGCTACGATCCCGACCCGACCGACGGGAACCACTCGGTTCGCAGCCTCGAATGGCGATACGGATCGGGCGCATTCTACACGAGCTGGGCGCCCCTGGCCCAAGGCGATCCGATCGAGCTTTCGGGCATGAGCACGGGGGACTACACCCTGATGGTCCGTTCGGAGGACGGGCTGCTCCGGCTCGAGGGGACGCCGGACTCGCTGCGCTTTTCGGTGAACCTCAAGCCGCGGTTCGTTCTTCAGGACGAGACGATACCCTTCACCCAGACCCCCGTTCCCGGGGATGTCTACACGCTCTCCCAGCTAGCCAACGGCATGACGTGCAGATTCCTCGTCGTTGACCCCGACGGTGATCCCGGCGAGCGGATCCGCTACGGGATCCGTTGGGAGACGCCGCAGGAGAGGGAGCTGCTCTTCGGATCTCAGCAGGACTTGGCGCCGGGCTTCATCTACTCGGTGCCGGGCGCACTTCCGAGGGGCGGCTTCATGATCGGCGACTACGTTCTGACCGTCCGGGCGGAAGACAACGCGCAGGCCGCAGGCGAGGCGCGGGGAAGCCGTGGGAACGAACGCGCGGTCCGGTTCCGAGTGATCGCGGGCTAGGAATCCGGGGAATGCCAGGAGGAGATCGTCCGATGAGATATCGTTGGCTGCTTGCCCTGATCCTTCTGCCGCTGACCGGGTGTCTCTTGATCCCCGACGATACGGAGAAGGGCACGCGAGTTCAGAACATTCGCCCGATTTGCCGAATCACCGCCGGCGCAGCGACCGCAGACTCCTCGGGCGTCGACTACAAGGTCCTCTTCGCCTGGCGCGGCGCCGATCAGGATGGAATGGTCCTTCGGTTCCAGTACGCCGTGGACGACACGACCACCGAAGCGGCATGGACCGACACGACCGCCTTCGGCGCCCTGTTGAAGTTCAAGGCGAGCCACACCGCTCCCGCCGCCGCCAGCACCTTCACCGACTGGCACACGTTCTATCTGCGGGCGATCGACAACGAATACGCGACCAGCGTGATCGACAGGCGGTATTTCAACGCCCGCACGATCGCTCCTTCGACGAAGATCCGCTTCCCGAAGTTGGGCAACCGGCCCGCAAACCTGGTCAAGACCTTCAATGTCGAGTGGGAAGGGGAGGACATCGACAGCTCCGCGCCGGAAAAGACCCCGGCCCACTACGAGTACAAGATGATCCGCCTCTCGAGCGGGTTCTTGGAAGATGTGGCAGTGGTCGATTCTCTTCTGAAGCGCCCGAACACGATGCTCGACACCTTGAGGGTGGGAGACCGGACCCGGTGGATCCGGGTCGATGGGAAGACGACGGAGAGGCTGCTTCGCGACCTTCCGGTGACGCAGGGCAGCGAGGTCTTCGTCTTCTGCATCCGGGCCGTTGACGAGGCCGGCGCGATCGAGCCGGGACTCGAGTACGGCGACAACTGGCTCATGTTCCACATCCAGGATCGGGCGAGCCAACCGTACGTCACGATCACCGAACGCTCACTCGGCGGGCACACGTTTCCCAGGGATGGAGCTGTTTGGGAGATCGAGGTGCCGAGCGACACGCCGATCCGGTTCCGATGGACAGGGGACGCCGGGTATTACGGGAGCAAACCGGGAAATGTGAACTACGGGTTGGACGTGCCGGATCCTCAGGACGATCGGTACCGCGATCCGAGGGGCATCGGCGGGTGGATCGGATGGGGCAAGTATCTGGGGCTCGTCAACGCCCTGGAGTTCCCCGTGACAGAGGCCGGGCAGCAGCACGTCCTCTATGTCCGGATGCGGGACGCCAGCGATCTGCGCTCCTCGGAGCAACTCTGCACGGTCCTCATGACCGTGGTGGCCTTCACCTTCTCGCGTCCGGCGCTTCTTGTGGACGATGCGAGGATCCGCTACGGTCTCAACACCCTCACACAAGATCCGGTCCACGACGCGTTCGTTGATCGCTTCATCGGCCACATACGCGACTTCACGGGCGGCGTGCTCGACACGAGAAGCCTCTATCGCCCCCGGGGCCAGGACCCGGAGGCGCAGAACCCGGTGGCGGAGAATGCGATCAAGTTGAGCGAGCTGTCGCAGTATGCGACGCTGCTCTGGAGCTTCAACTTCACCGCGGGCGAGGCGAGCGGAATCTGGTTCCACGAACACCAAAAAGATTCCGGAGGGGCGCCCAGTGACAAGACCCTCCTGTCGACCTATTTGACGGCGGGAGGGAAGCTGTTCCTCTTCGGAGGGCGTCCCCTCTCTGCCATCATCAGCCTCACGGACGGTGTGCCTGGAGGCGATTTCCCGAAGATTCCGCCGCAGGCCGGTCCTTCCCTTCAGAACTTTTCGGAGGAATCATTCATTTGGAGGTTCCTCCACGTGCGCAATCAGGTCGTCGGAATCGACGCCTACGGCTGCTCGAATCAGCCTCCCCAGGATCACCAGACCTGGCGCGACGGGCTGGTCCGCTGCATCTCCCGGAACCCTGCCTATCCGGACCTCTACATCGACCCCGCGAAGCACAACACGGAGAAGCTGGCCGACTGTCCGCCCCCGAAGCCTCCGACCGGCGGCATCCGGGATTACGAGGGGCTCCTGTTCGACAGGATCTACTCGCCCCTGTTCCCGGAGCCGGGGCTCGACACGCTGTACACGTCCGAGACCTATAGTTGGCCGGGCGGTCCCCCCAGCTACTGGGGAGGTTCGATCGTCGCTCAGCGATACCAATCCACGAAGGCGGACACACTGAGCGGGCTCGCGCAGGGCCGGGTTGTGCTCTTCATGTTCCAGCCCTATCCGTTCTATGAGGGACCCGCGATCGACGCCGGGACGGCAGCGGTGACATGGCTCATCAAGGGTCGCGATTACTAGAAACCGACCTAGGTTCGGGGAGGACGAGGGGATGAGGGTTGCGTCACGGGGGATCGTTCTCTGGGTCGTTCTGCTTGTGCTGCTCGCCGGCAGTGTCCTCGCGCAGAGAGCTTCGTTCTCGGGTCCCCCCGAGCTCGAGAGCCGCAAGATCACCTGGCAGTGGGAGCCGATTCCGGGTACGGATCCGTTCTTCGAGGGCAACACCATCCTGGACTCGGTTAATACGATCGTCGGGCCGCAGCCGGATAAGGCCCTGCGCCTGCTTCGCGCCAGCCGCGACGGCAAGAAGCTCTTCGGCGTGTATGCCGGCGAGAATCGGGTCTTCGTCTGGAATGTGGCGAACGGGGTCGTGCAAGCGATTCTCGACGCGCCCCCGGTCGATGTCATCGATATCGATGTCCACGGTACCAGCCAGCTCCTCCTGGGAGGACTGGCCGATGGCAGGATCGCCTTCTGGGACCTTCGCGTCGGGACGGCTCCCGAAATCTTCACGGGACACACGGCCGCATGTTGGAAGGTCCGTTTCTTCGGACCAGGCCTCACGGCGAACCAGCAGGACCAGCTATTCGCAAGCGCGGCCGATGAGTCGAGGCTGAAGATCTGGAGATCGCCCGGCGACCTCCTCGCGACGATGAACCTTCAGGAGCCGGTGCTTTCGCTCGACGGAACGAGCGACGGGAATATGATCGCCGCCGGGGACCGAAGCGGCAACCTCAGGATTTTTGCCGTCACCCTCGGCCAATGGTCGATCGCTCCTGAAAGGCCCGTGGGGCACGTGGCCGCGATCCTTGGGGTCCAGTTCTCCGCGGACAGGACCCGGGCCTTCACGATCGATGCTCAGGGCAAGCTGATCGGCTGGTCGCCGAAGAGGTGGACCAAGAACTTCGAGGCGCAGTTGGACCCGGCCGCGAGCGTGGTCCTCGGCGTGCGGGACCCGGACGGAGCCCTCGTCTATGTCCTCAACGACTCGGGCCTGTTTCAGGTTTTCGATGGCAAGGATGGCCGGCGGTACCGGTCGGCGACCGTGAGCGGCGGCGTCCCGATCGCGGCCGCCACGATCACGGATCTGGGGCGGAGGTTCTACGTCGGCATGGGGAACGGTCAGATCCGCGTCTACAGAGCGGGATTCTGCGTGCCGTCCGACTCGAATCCGGAGTGCTTCGGAGGCTACAAGATCTGGCGCAGTCTTACGCCGCGCGCCGAGGATGCCGTTCTGCTCAAGACCTACGGATTCGGCGACTCGACGTGGAGCTTTGTTGGAAGGGAGAGGATCTTCGTCGATCCGGATTCCCTGGTTCCCCGGGGCGAGCATGACCCGATCTCACAGGACGCGGCCCTTCCCGGACCGCACAACGGCATGCCCTACTACTACAGCATCACCGATTTCCGCTGGGGGTACCTGAACGGGGCGATCTTCCCGATCGGAGACGATCCGGTTTCGATCCGGGCAGGCTTCTTCCGGGTTGATCCGCAGGGGGGTCCGACCCAGGTCTCCACACATGCGCCGGCGTGGCCGGATTCCGAGCCGCCGCTCTTGAACCGCATCATCGTCGTCCCGAATCCCTACGAGGCGGGCAAGGTGCCGTGGGACGCGGAGGGGGGCGAGCATGTGGACTTCCTGAACCTGCCGCGCGAGGCGACGATACGGATCTACACGACCGCGGGCGATCACCTTCGCACGATCCAGCACGGTTCGGGGGAATTCGGCGAATCGTCGGGGCGGGAGTCGTGGAATCTCAAGAACCAGCAGGGGGAGGGCGTGGCGAGCGGGGTCTACATCTACCACATCAGCTCGACGCTGACCGCCGAGGAGGCGAAGGGCTACTTCATCGTAGTCCGTTGACGAACGGACGCAGTCAGTCCGCCAGAAACTGGGGCGGTGCGGTCTTTGACCGCATCGCCCTCGCGGTTCTGGCGCTGGTCATGGTCGCGCAGGCCGCCTACGTCATCCAAGCGATCGCGATCGCTCCCGTCTTGCGCCAGCCGATGGCGGACTCGCGGGCCTACGTCGAGTGGGCGCGTGCGATCGCGGGGGGACACTGGTCCGCAGGGACTCCCTTCTACCGCGCGCCGCTCTACCCCTATCTGATCGCTCCCCTCTACGCGGTCGCGGAAGCTCCGGAGGTCGCGATCGTCGTCTTGCAGGCGTTGATGGGGATCGCTCTGGGCGTCCTCTGTTGGCGGATCTCGCGCCGTCTGTACGGGCCTGCCGCTGGGGCGGTGAGCCTCGCGCTCTTCGGTCTTTTCGGTCCCGTTGCGGCGCAGGAGACGAAGATCCTCGGAACCTCCGGCGGGATGCTCCTGGGCTTGCTCGCGCTGTGGCGCCTCCTTTCGGCGCGCGGGACGCGGGCGCATTTCGCGGGAGGGATTCTGCTGGGGCTCGGCGCCCTCGCGCGCCCGAACGCCATTCTCGTGGCGGCCGGGACGCTCCTGATCGCGGCGAGCCATCGAAGCCCCGGGGCTCCGCGGTTTCGTGCGCCCCTGGCCATCCTCGCCGGCCTTGTCTTGGCGATTGCGCCCGCTACGCTGCACAACCTCGCGGCGGGCGATCTGGTGGCGATCTCATCGAACGGCGGGATGACGTTCTTCCACGGCAACAACGAGGAGAGCCGGGATGGATTGCTAGAGCCTCCCGCGAGGATCGGCGCCTACGGCAACGCGGTCGATCAAGAGCAGCTTGACCGGCGCATCGCATCCGCGGAGTTGGGCCGCACCCTCCGCGCCTCGGAGAGCTCCGCTCACTGGCTGGGGGAGGGGGTCCGGTTCCTGGCGGGACATCCCGCCGCGTGGGCGCGCTTATGGGGGGCGAAGATCGTTCGGTTCGTCGGGGTTCACGACTATGCCGACAACTACTCATTCGCGGTCGAGAGGGCGCAGACGTCGTTTCTTCGCCTTTTCATCGTTCCCTTCCCATTGATCCTCATCCCGGCGGTGGCCGGGCTGGTTCTTCGCCGTCCGCGCGGGCGGGAGGAAGCGCTGCTCCTTCTCTTCGCGTCCCTGGGGTTTCTGACCTGCCTTCTCTTCTACGTCGGTTCGCGATACCGAAGCGAGTCGGTTCCGGCCCTGGCGATCTTGGCCGGCCGAGCCGTTGTCGTGCTTCGAGATGCGGGGACGCGGCGGCGCTGGGCGGCCGGCGCGCTCGCTGCCGCGCTCGCCGCGCTCGCCCTGATCCCTCCCGGCGCCCCCGCCGCCTCGCAGGATGCGATGGCTGCGGCGCAGTGGGCGGCTGCGTTGGAAAGGGACGCGCGCCCGGACGAAGCCCTCCGCGTCTATCGTTGGGGGGCGCTGCGCTACCCCAAGCTGGATATCGCCTGGGCGCGCTGGGCCGACCTCGAGGAGGAAGGTGGAGGGCCCCTGGCGGGAGCGGAGGTTCTCAGCCGGGGGATCGCGGCCGGCGCGGACGGCAGGATGCTCAGGACCCATCGGGGGGTGATGCTGGCGAGGGCCGGCCGGGAGGAGGATGCGGAGTCCGACTATCGCATCGCTCTTCGCTTCGCGCCGGGAGATCCGGCCGCTTCACTGAACTTGGGCCTGCTCCTCGTTCGGCTGGGTCGGGACGGCGAGGCGGGTGCGTTTCTCGACCTTCCGGAGCTTCGAGGGAATCCCGAGGCCCTCTACCAACGCGGTCTGATCGCCGTGCGCGCAGGTCGGATGGACGAGGCCAACCGTATTCTGGACGCGTCCATCGCAGCGAGCGCGAGCGATCCGCGTCCCGGTCTGCTGCGAGCGGTTGCGTGGATCCGACAGGGGCGGGGCGATCAGGCGCTCGCGTGGGTGCGCGCTTGGCTCGGCAGGATCGGCGTGGGTGAGATCGATCTCGATCGCGAGGCCCGGCAGGTCATTGACGCACTGGGATGCACTGGATCCTCAGATGAAGTGATCGGTCGCGCACAGACGGGAACCCCGGCGGACAAGGCGTGGGACGCGGTGCGCGCCGTACGGGAGACGCTGGCGGGAGCGACACTCCGCTGAACTTCGGTTCGAAGGCCTGAGCGCGTCTGCAGCGGCCGGGCCCGCCTTGACCCTTCCCGCCAAGGTACTTAGAATGCGGAGGGTCCTTTGTTTCTCAACCGAATCCCGGCTGGTCAGCGTGGAGGGAGAGTGGTGACGATGGGAACGAGATACGTCTATTCCTTCGGGGGCGGTAAGGCTGAGGGGACGGGAGAGATGCGCGATCTCCTGGGCGGCAAGGGGGCCGGTCTGGCCGAGATGACGAATGCCGGTCTCCCGGTTCCGCCCGGCTTCACGATCGTCACCGCCGTCTGCAATCTCTATCTACAAAGCGGGGGGAAGCTCCCGAAGGATGTGCTCGATCAGCAGTCCAACGCCCTCGGACAGCTTGAGGGAATCTTCAAGCGCAAGCTCGGCGACCCAAAGGACCCGCTCCTCGTCTCCGTCCGTTCCGGAGCGAAGTTTTCGATGCCCGGGATGATGGACACGATCTTGAACCTCGGACTGAATGACCACTCGGTCGAGGGTCTCGCGGCAAAGAGCGGCAACGCGCGCTTCGCCTACGATTCCTACCG
>CAZNRY010000010.1:0-40936 GCA_964575675.1 uncultured bacterium | reverse complement strand
TAACGATTGTCCCTGATGACGGGCCGAAGCGGCCGAGCCTCCCTCGAAACAAACGCCCTCGCGTTGCGTATGGATCCGGGATACTCTTGCTCGTTCGCTGAAACGGGCGCGCAGCTGACTCGTTCAGGGGGGCGAAGGTGATCCAGGTACAGAATCTGCAAAAGAGCTTCGGTTCGACCCGCGCGGTGGACGGCATCTCGTTCGAGGTCGCGGCGGGGACGATCTACGGGCTCCTCGGGCCGAACGGGGCGGGCAAGACGACGACGATCTCGTGCGTGACCGGTCTGCTCAAGCCCGACGGCGGGCGAATCGCCATTGACGGCGTGGAGTTCGCGGCCGACCCGATCCGCGCCAAGCGGGCGCTCGGCGTCGTTCCCCAAGAGACCGCGATCTATGGAACCCTCTCCGCCTACGAGAATGTCGCCTACTTCGCCTCCCTCCATGGTCTCGCCGGAAGCGAACTGCGCGGGAAGGTCAATGCGGCCCTCGAGAGGGTCGGCCTCGCGCCCGACTCGAAGCAGCAGAGCCGCACGTTCTCGGGCGGGATGAAGCGCAGGCTGAACCTCGCGATCGGTCTCGTGCACGGGCCCAAGATCCTCCTGCTCGACGAGCCGACGGTCGGGATCGATCCGCAGGCGCGGATCAACATCCTCGACGTCGTGCGGGCGCTGCAGCGCGAGGGGACTGCCGTGCTCTACACGACGCACTACCTCGAGGAAGCCGAGACGCTGTGCGATCGTGTCGGGATCATGGACCACGGCCGCATCCTGGCGGAGGGGACGGTGCCGGAGCTGCGGCGCCTCGTCGGAGAGGGAACCGTGATCACGCTGCGCGGCGGGTGCACGGCCGGGGCGTTCCAGACGGTGGTGGCGGCGGCTCCGAGGCTCCAGGTTCTGTCGCTCGGGGACAGGGCGGGGATGGTCTCGCTGGGGGCGGGAACCGGGGGAACGGGCGGCGGGGCATCCGTCACGTTCGGCGCGACTGGTACGGGAGGGGGCGGGGCGAAGGTGGAGGCGAGGGTCGCAGGGGTGAGCGCCGGATCCGGCACGCCCGGCGCGGGCACAGGCAGTGAGTCCGCACCTGCGCGCGCCGGCGGGCGCTCCGCGGCGGATCTCCTTTCGATGCTCCTCCGTGCCGGGATCGAGGTCGAGGAGATCGCGATCCGCGAGCCGAGCCTCCAGAATGTCTTCATCAAGCTGACCGGCCGCGAGCTGCGGGATTAGGATGAGGCGATGGTAGTCGAGACCACCTGCGCGTCCGCAATCGCCCGACCGCACGCGATCGAAGGGCGATGCCGCCCGCGGGGCAGCGCGACCACCGGGCGCGGAGATCGACCATGAGTTCCCTCTTTTGCGTCCTCCGCAAGGATCTGCTCCGCACGGTCCGCTCGCCGATGGGGATCATCGTTTTCCTGTTCTTCCCCGTTGTTTTCTCGCTCCTGATCGGGCTTGCCTTCGGCGGGCGCGGGAGCGCGAAGCTCGCCCCGATCAAGCTCGCCTTGGTCGATGAGGACGGCGGCTTCCTGAGTCGATTCGTCTCCTCGGCATTCACGCAGGAAGGCGCGCCGGTCAAGTTCCAGGTGACTCCGGCGAAACTTGCCGACGCGATCCAACTCGTCGAGAACGACAAGGTCTCGGCCGTCCTTCGCGTGCCGAAGGGATTCAGCGACAGCCTCGTGGCCGGATCGCCGACGCGGCTCGAGTTGATCAAGAACCCGGCGCAATCGGTCTATCCGCAGATCGTCGAAGAGTACGTGAGCGTGCTCGCGCTGCTGGGAACGACGGCCTCGCGCATCCTCGGCGAGCCGATGCGGGAGATTCGCGGGCAGACCAAATCGTGGACCGGCTCGCCCCAGGACCTTTTCGTCTCTCGCGTCTCGGTCGACATCGGCCACCGGATCCGCGGTGTGTCCCGTTACGCCTTCCCGCCCGCGATCCGCCTTGAGAAGGAGAAGGCGGGGGGCGAGGAGGATGATTCCTCGGGGAGCGCGCCGTTCACGATCGCTCTCTTCGTCCTGCCGGGGATGGCGGCGTTCTCTCTGCTCACGCTCGCGATCACGGGAATGTCGGACCTGCGGCGCGAGGAGGCGATGGGCACCCTGGCCCGACAGTTCACCTCGCCGATTGGACCGTGGACGGCGATTCTCGGAAAGATCCTCTCGACGCTGGTCCTCGCGCTCGGATGCATTGTGATCCTGAGCCTTGTCGCCGCGTTCTGGGGCAGGCGCGGAATCTCTCCGCTGGGATTCGTCGTGCTGTCGATCGCCTTCGCCTGGGCGGCGACCGGCTTCGCGACGCTCCTGCAGGCGATCTTCGAATCGGAGCGGGCGGGGACGGCATTCGGAAGCATCGCCGTGATGGTCATGTCGATGCTCGGGGGGAGCTTCGTCCCGCTTCAGTCGCTGCCGGCCTTCGCGCGGAACGTGTCGCCGTTCACGCTGAACTACTGGGCGAATGAAGGATTCCGGAAGCTCCTCTTCGAGGGTGCGTCGTTGCCCGATCTCGCGGCGAACTTGGCCGTTTTGGCCGGGGTGGGTGCGGTCTTCACGATCGTCTCGATCCCGCTGATTCGTCGGCGGTTCCTGAGGGGGGCGTGATGATGATCCGTCCTATCCTCACCCTCGCCGCGGGCGAGCTTCGCCTGGTGTTGAAGGAGCGGCAAGCCCTCGTCTGGATTCTGATCATGCCGATCGCCTTCATCGGTCTCTTCGGGAAGCTGATGGGAGGCGGCGGAAGTACGACTAAGACGGCGCTCACCGTCGTGGATCGAGATCGAAGCTTCCTGTCGGAGGCATTCCTCGAGAACCTGCGAGGCGAAGGATTCGTCCTGAGGAATGTGAGTCCCGACAGCGCGGGGATCGTGGAATCGATCCGGACCGTGACGGTTCCACTCGGATTCTCGGACAGCCTCGCATCGGGGAACCGGGTCGCCCTGCGCATGGAGCTGGGGAAGAACAGCAACAGCGATCGCGACATGACGGCCGAGGTCCACATCCAGAAGGCGATCGTGCGGACGCTCGCCGTGCTGGCCGAAATCGACACAGCGGAGGTCCGTCCGAAGCTCCCCGTCGAGAACCCGGGATTCCAGCAGCGCTTCCGCGAGATGAGCGCGCGGCCGTCGGTTGTAGAGGTGATCTCGCGGAACGCCGGGCGCGGTAAGGCCGTGCCGAGCGGGTTCGCCGCGAGCGCGCCGGCGATGCTCGTCCTCTTCATGCTGGTCAACACGGTGATCTACAGCGCTCTTCTGCTGACTGAGGAGAAGCAGACGCGCTGCCTGGCGCGGCTGGCGAGCCAGCCGGTCAGCCGGTTCGGCCTTCTCACGGGGAAGCTCCTGGGACGGCTGGCCCTGGCGATCGGCCAGAGCGTGATCCTGCTCATCGCCGGGCGGCTTCTCTACGGGGTCTACTGGGGGCCCAGTCCCGCCGGATTGTTCTTCCTGCTCGTCTGCCTCGGACTCGCGTGCGCCTCCCTCGGGATGATGCTCGGCGCGCTGCTCCGGACGCCGGAGCAGGCGGGCGCGGTCGGCTGGATCGTCCCGCTCTTCCTGAGCGCGATCGGCGGCTGCTGGTGGCCGCTCGAGATCGTCCCGCAGTGGCTGCAGATCGCGGGACACATCTCGCCCGCGGCGTGGGCGATGGGGGCGCTGCACGGGTTGATCTCGTTCGGCAGGGGAGGCGAGGTCGTGGTCGTGCCGTGTCTGGTGCTGCTCGGGTACACAGCGGTGTTCCTCGCCGTGGGAGCGAGGAAGCTGAGAGTGGAGTAGGGCCGGCGGGCGCGAGGCGGGCCTGCGCAGAGGGCTCGAGCGGCAACGTGACGGGTGGCCTGACGGGGTCAGTCCCCCCACTACCGCACCAGCACCGCCTTCCGCGTGTACGAGATCCCCGCGGCCGTGAGCCGGTAGAAGTAGGTCCCTGCGGCAACATCCTGCCCCTGCTCGTTCCGGCCGTCCCACGAGTAGACGTGGTGTCCGGGACCGACCGGCCCGTCGACGATCGTGCGCACCAGGCGCCCCTGTGGATCATAGAGCGCGAGTCGAGCGTGGTCCGCGTACTTGAGCTCAAACGAGAAGACTGTGGCATCACGGAACGGGTTCGGCGCATTTTGATCGAGCGCCGCGCGCGCATTCTCCGGCATCCCCGCGATCCCGGCGGCGGGCAGGGTCACAACGAACGAGTACCACGCCGCCGGTTCGGTGCGCGGCATCCCTTCCCGTCGATTCGTGTTGTCAACCGCGTGGATGTAGTAGTCAACCGTCGTCCCGCTCGGCTGGGCCGGGATGTCGGTCGCATACCAGTCCGCGGGGGAGTCGGTCGCCATCACACTCGCCGCGAAGGCTGGCGGAGTCTGGCCGGTCGGGTAGGTCCGCCAGTAGACGAGGAGCGAGTCGGATTTGAGTCCCGCCTCGCTTCGATCATCGATGAACGCCCGGACCGGGATCGCCGCATAGGTGTCCCAGCCGACGATCGGTGTATGCGCGACGCGAAGCATTCCACCGTCGGCGATCCCCATCACGCGGCAATGGATCGCGTCATCCGAGAGCCAGCCGCTGTAGTACGTCCCGATCACCTCGTAGCCGGGCGCCGCGTTTCTATATGCCTGGAGGGCGTTGTTGTCGTTGGTGGCGGAGTTGAAGGTCGGGACGATGATCTTGTCATTCAGAATGAGCGAGTTCGTGTAGCTCGCGACGTCCCCGCTTCCGATTGCCTGGCAGTAGACGCGGACGAC
Source organism: uncultured bacterium (assembly GCA_964575675.1). Classification (GTDB taxonomy): domain Bacteria; phylum Eisenbacteria; class RBG-16-71-46; order CAIMUX01; family VGJL01; genus CAZNRY01. The sequence goes on along the minus strand of CAZNRY010000010.1, from coordinate 36,212 downwards.
ATGGTAGTTCCTGCCCATCGAACTCTGGAGGGACGCGACCAGGGTCGCGTTCTGCTCGAGCTCGGGGTAGTCGCCGTGAGTCGTCGCGACTTGTTTGATGATGACCGTCTCCTCGTCGAGGAGCTTGGCCCAGCAATCGATGTGATGGATGCCGGAGGTCGAAATGTCGGGAACCACGTTGTAGGTGTTGAGCCCGTAGTAGTCCTGCATCCGCTGGAAGATCTGCTCGTGGGTAAGGCTCGAGTTCTCTGTCCAGACGAGGTCGGTCGAGAAGGAGATCCCGTAGCCGTCGGTCATGTAGTTGCCGCCGGTGGTCCAGAGATCGTGAGTGTGAACGGGGATTCCCCACTGGGTTCCGCAGAAAATCGGGATCACGTTGTCATCCGGGCGGGCCGGCCGGTTGTAGTAGTGGTCGATGATCCGGATGTCGCCGTTCCCATCGAAGACGAACCAAGGGCCGTAATCGCGCGTCCAGTAGGAGTTGGAGGCGGTGATGAGCCAATCGACCGTATTTGGATCGATCCCGTTCGACTGGAAGTTCGTGCGGGCCGTGTTGTAGTAGGTCGAGGAGACGATGCAGGCGATCTGGACCTTCTCATGCATCTCGGCGATCAGCGAGTAGGGGATTCCCAGCGGATAGCGGATCAATGCCTTCACCATCGGCTCGTATTCGCCGACGTTGCGAATCGGTCCGACCGGGGGCGGGTCGTTGACGAGCCTGAGAAACGGCCGGTCGCCCCACGCAGCCCGCTCTTCCGGGGTCTCCCAGATCGGGAGCTGCTTTGCGATGTGGTCCACATCCCATTCCCAACGATCGATCGTTGATTCCGGCTGCACATCGGCGCGCGCAGGGATGGTGAAGATGATGACGCCTAAGAGCAGGATCACGGCGGAAGCGGCAAAGGACCGATGGGAATGGGGGCTCGTCGTGAAGCGAAGCATGATGTCTCCTCGGGTGTTCACGCGCCGCACGAAACGGCCGGACCCTACGAATCGGACCACTCCATTATAGCAGGGTTGGAGGCGAGGCGGGAGCCTGCGAAGAGGATCTGGACGACCCCGTTGCACGATGCAATACTCTGCGGGTGGGGGATCCACCCGTCGTCATGAACTCCAGCAGAGACAAGCGAGCCGCAAACCTCCTGATCGCAACTTACGTTGCTTCCATTCTCCTCGGCTATCTCGCCATGCTCCTGCCGTTGCGGGATCTCCGCCCTTTCAACGATTCCAACGACTATCTTCATCTGGCGTCGCTATCCGTCTTTTCGGAGGCTTTCTGGATCGGCGACAGCGCGACGATCAGCAACTCGCGCCCTCCATTGGTGCCGATCCTGTTCAAACTCTGCGGAGGCATGCCCGGAACGATCGTCACCGTGCAGCTCATTCTCGCGCTCATATCCTGGGGATTTCTGGGCGCTTGCTGCGTCCGGTTGATTGGAACGAACCTCCGCAGGGGGATCGCATTAGCCGTGCTGTTTCTGCTGGCGACGTGCGCACCGGTCGTCCAATGGCACTACACGGTGCTGACCGAGTCGTTGTCTTTGACCCTCTTCACCGGGCTCGCCGGCGCGTGGCTCGCCTTCGCCGCGGCTCCCGGCGGGAGGCAAGCGATCGCGGTCGCGCTGCTCTCGTTGATGTTCGGTCTCTCGAGAGACATCAACGCGCTCATCCTGGCCACCCTCGCGCCGATTCTGATCGCTGCTTCGTTCGCTCGCCGCTTCGCCCCGACCCCGAGGAAGTTCCTTCGATCTCTCGGCGTGTGGTATTTGGCGATCTTCATCGGAAGCAGTGCGCTCGTCACCGCGGGGAACCGCTGGGTATTCCCCTACTACAACCTGGTCCAACAGCGCATCCTGCCCGACGAGAAAAAGGTCGGCTACTTCATGGCGAAGGGGATGCCCGTGAGCGAGAGATTGATGGATTACGCCGGCAAGGTTCCGGGGCCGAGGAGACGGGTGTTCTATGTCGACGAGGGGGTAACCGACTTCAGAGATTGGTCGTCGAAGCACGGGCGCAGCACCTACACGTCCTTCCTGCTCGCGCATCCCGGATATCTGGTTGGGGCGCCCATCTCCTACTTGGGGACGATTTTCGAGGCCGACTTGCGGGAGTACCAACCGAAGGAGTTCAAGTCGCTCGTCCCGGAGAGCGTCAGCGGAATCGGCTGGGATGGCCGGCTGTTGCCGGTCTGGACGCTGATCGCATTCGCTCTTCTGGCGGTCACGGCCGCGCAGTGGAGGGACAGATCGAAGCGGTACACACTCGTCCCTGCCCTGATGATGCTGCTCAGCGCGCCCCACTTGATTCTGATCTGGCATGGGGATGCGATGGAGGTGGAGAGGCATGCGCTCTCGGCGACGTACGAGGCCAGGTTGGGGTTCGTCCTGGCAAGCATCTTCGCTCTAGAGCATTTCGCGAGGCGCCGAGCCCAAAAGTCCCCAGCGGGCGATTCTGTGGGCCGTGACGCCGCCCGCCCAATCGAACCCCCCGGCGAGAATCAACCCCCCGTCGTGCACGGCGAGGCCGAGAACGGGTAGATCGGTCCCGCCTAGGGCGAACCAACTTGCGCCGTTCCAACGGGCGATGCAATTCGCCCAGCCCCCTCCGGCCTTCCGGAAGTAACCACCGGCGAAGAGGTCGGTCTCGAAGGATGCGAGGCAGGCCACGCCCGGAGCGGGGAATCCTTCGAGGCTGACGGTCATCCCAGAGCCGAGCGGCTGCCAGGCGGTCCCGTCCCACTGGGCGATCCGGTTGGCGGCGACTCCTCCCGCGTGGGTGAACTCGCCGCCCGCGATCAGTCGATCGTTCCAGACGGCGAGCGCATGGACCTTGCCGTCCGCTCCACCCGCAAGCGGACTCCATGCGGCGCCGTCCCACCGTGCGATGTTGCTCGCGGGGTCATCTCCCGCCTGGTCGAAATCGCCCCCGGCGATCAGGTCTCCACGAAAGAGGACGAGGGCCTCGACCGTTGCGGATCGGCCGGAACGGCGCATTCCCGTGCCGAGCGGCCCCCATTGCCCACCATCCCAGAGCGAGATTGCCAAGGCCGCGCCCTCTCCCGCGTTCTCGAAAGCCCCTCCGGCGACGAACTGTCCGCCATAGGCCGCCAGCGCGAGAACCGGGCCGTCGATTCCCGCACTCAGGGGCGACCATGCGGCTCCGTCCCAACGGGCGACGTTGCCTGCGGCCGTTCCGCCGGCTTGCGAGAAGTCGCCCCCGGCGATCAGGTTCTCTTCGTGAACCAATAACGAGTGAACCAGCTCGACGGAACCGGCCGGTCCGAACCCGGCTCCCAGCCGATGCCAACTCGATCCATCCCAACGGGCGATGCCGTTGACCACACTGTCGCCTGCCTGAAGGAACCGCCCGCCGGCGACCAACTCGTCCCGATAGGTTGCCAGGGCGCGCGCCGGGTGTGAGAAGCCGGGGCCGAGCGCGCTCCACTGATTCTCGGGAGGGGGAGGCCTGGTGCCGCTGTCCTGGCCGCATCCGACGAACGAGCAAAGGAAGGTGAACAACAGGAAGGGGACGGGAGAGAACCCGCCGTTTCGGTCTCCCCGCGCGCGGAGGCCGAGGAGAGACCGGATCCTGAGGATCGCCCGGCGCTCGAGGATATTTCGGAGCCCGAGGATACTCTGGAGTCCACCGAACGCCCGGAGCGAACGGGAGGGCCTAAGCGTCATCCCCTCGCCTGAGTTTCGAGCCGTTCGCGAACCTCTCGCGAGATCCGCTCGCCTCGGGAACGCACGGCAGCGAGAATCGTGCTTGCGCGCCCGGCGACATCCGCGGCCCAGGTGCGATCGGCGATTCCCGGAATGTTGATCATCACGTTGTCGTAAGCGCCCTCGGCGGCCGCGACGGCGGTCAGGGCCGCCACCGCCGCATCGCTCGCCGAATTCGGGTTCCCGCGCAAAGCGGTCGCCTCGGCCAAGTCGAGGACCTCCTCGGTCCGTTCGAGAACGCCGAAGGGAACGAGGATCGCGCTCCGGAACGCTTCCTGCATGGCCGCATTGCTCGCCGCCTGCTCTTCCACCGTCTTTTTCGGGAGCCGTCCCGCAGCCATCACGGCGTTGAACGCGTCCGTGTCTCGATCGATGCCCTCGAGGAAAGCATCCTTCACGATTTGGCCCCGGTCCGCCATTTCGAGCATCTCATCGCGGACGGCCTCGAACCCCTTCTTGCCGATCGTCAGGTTCGCGACCATCGCGCCGAGCGCCGCGCCGAGGGCGCCGCAAAGCGCAGCGACGCTCCCGCCGCCAGGGGCGGGAGAATCGCTCGACAGCTCATCCACAAAACCTCGAATGCTCCGGGCGACGAGGGTGTTGCGCCCCTCGCGCACGCGGTACTCGATGATCTTCTTCGCGGGATCGAAGGGCGAAATGCTGTTCAGGCCGAGGGACTGGACGGCGACGTGAACCAGCTCTGTCTCCGGCACGCCCGCCGACTTCCCCTGCCGCAAGAGATAGTAGCGGCCGGCCATCCGGACCGCCTCGAGCGGGATCAGGCCGACGAGCTCGCTTCCCGTCACGCGAAGCCCCAGCTTGGCGGCCTCGACAACGCACGCCTCGAACGCCTCATGCACGGCCGTGACCTGATAATTCAGGAGGTTGATCGAGATCTGGGCGCAACCGTACTCCTCGATCGTCCAGCCGACGGCGCGCACAGCCTTCAACAATCCGGCCTTTCGCGCGGGAGTCCCGTCGGGCTCGAGAATCTGCTGTCCGCTGGCATCCTTGGCGAGGCGTCCGGTCTCGCGAATGTTCAGCGCGATCTCGCCCGCGAGCTTCTTGTCGCGGGTGTTCAGATTCACGTTGTATGCGATCAAGAACTCGCGCGCGCCCATCACGGTCGCGCCGGCCCGCGCGTTGAACGCGGCGGGGCCAAAGTCGGGGGCCCATCGGGGATCCTTGAGCTTCGCCTCCAGCGCCTCGTACTCGCCCACGCGGATGTCGGCGAGGCTCCTCCGCTCCGGGCGCGTGGCCGCATGTTCGTAGAGATAGACTGGAATCCCGAGCTCACGGCCGACGCGCTCTCCGACCGATCGAGAGATGGCGACGCAGTCTTCCATAGTGACGCCGCTCACGGGAACGAAGGGGCAAACGTCGGTGGCGCCCATGCGGGGATGGGCCCCCGTGTGCTTGCTCATGTCGATCCGCTCGGCGGCGCAGCGAATCGCCCGGAAGGCGGCCTCCGCGACGGGGGCGGGCGGGCCGACGAAGGTCACGACGGTCCGGTTCGTGTCGGCGCCCGGGTCGACGTCGAGGAGACGGATCCCATCGACCGACTCGATCTCCCGCGCTATCGCATCGAGGACCGCGCCGTCCCTTCCCTCGCTAAAATTGGGGACACACTCGACCAAGCCGGCCATCCGCCACCTCCTTATCGCCACCGCCACAACCGGGGTTCAGGCTACGGGGGGCCCGCGGGCGGGGTCAAGGATGGGCTTGGGCCCCGCGAACGGTTATCATCTGCGAACAGAAGGAGGTCGACCGATGGCCGGGCGCCTGACGCAGAGTGGGTCGTTGCGCGTTGCCGTCCTCGTGTTCGTGACGGCCGGCCTGGTCGGATGCGCGGCCGGCGCGAGGGGCCCGCGGGGTCCGATGCGGGAGCCTGGTTTGAAGCACGGGAGAGACGAAAGCGATATTCCCCCCGCCAGCTTCCTTCTCGTGCGGGCAACGATCGTCGACCTCAATCCCGCAGGGGGCACGATGACCGTCAAGGACGACCAATCGCACGGGACCTGGACCGTGGCGGTGACCAAGGAGACCCTGATCCTCGGTGCGAATGGCAGGGTCCTGACGCTGAACGATTTCCAGGTCGGGCAGAAGGTGCGTGTCCGGGGGTACTCGCGCATCGAGGAGATCCTGACGGCGATCGAGGTCGAGCGGGAGACCGAGAGTCGATGATCCATGGGAAAGAAAAAGGAGACAACCATGAACCGAACGTTCGCCCTCCTGACGATGTTCCTCTTGGCCGCCGGTCTGGCGGTGACCGGATGCGGATCGAAGAAGACGACCACGGGGGGTCCGGCGACAACTCCGGATGCGGCCAGGGTCGGGACGGTGGACGACTCGCCGGTGAAGTGGACCTACGATGCGGCTCCAAATCCTCCCTTCAACGGGACGGTCGACCATCGGCTGACCTCCTTCGGATTCGACGAGGGGGCCGCGATCATGAGGTCCGAGGGCATGGGCGCGTGCCGCGAAGCCGTGAAGAAGCTTACGGACAAGAACGCCGGGATGTTCCTCATCGTGGGATTCGCCGATGGGATCAAGGAGACGAACAAGGCGGACGCGCTCGGGCTTCAACGCGCGGAAGCCGCCAAGCGATTCCTCGGCACGCTCGGCATCAAGGCGGACCAGATCCAGATCACGAGCTTCGGGTCGAAGTACTCGACGGCGAGAGACTTCGAGAGGATCAAGTTGGGATACGAGCGGAAGGTCGAGATCTGGTTGATGCAGTAGAAGGCCCGGCCGCGGTCGCGACGGGAGACCCTCTATGCGGGTGATTCGCGCAATCGTCGTCCTTGCCTCGGCCGCCGTCTTCATCCTGTCTTGCGGAGAGGACGGGTCATCACCGACCGGACCCGAGGGTGTGGTCCGATCCTTCGCTCTGGGGTTCACCGACTTTCCGCATGCGTTGTCGGGGCAGGCCGTCGTCGACGCGCACGAGGTCATTCGCCGCGACGCCGACATGGCCGTCATGCACTTCGACGACGGGATCCCGTGGCAGGAAGCGCTGACCGGCGCCCCCTATGATCAGGATTACCTGAACGGCTTCGTGGCCCGGGCGGGGATGATCCTCCCGTCGCACCTGACCTATCTGGCGATCACCCCGATCGGTCTGGGGCGGGCCTCCCTCGCCGGCCACCGCGGTGCGGCGCCCAACGAACCGCTCGAAGCTCCTTGGGATTCGTACGCGTTCGACGCCCCGCAGGTGACCGCCGCGTTCGTGGCCCACTGCAACAAGCTGATCGACATCTTCTCTCCCGACTACTTCGCCTACGCAATCGAGGCGAACATCCTCTACGAGCTGGCCCCGGAGAAGTGGACGGCCTTCGTGGGGTTCTGCCGGGTTGTCTATCCGGCGTTGAAGGCGTCGCATCCGAATCTGCCCATCTTCCTCACGATTCATGCGGACACCTACCACGGAGATCCGGCGGATCAGGGAGGAGCGATTGCGATGCTGCTTTCCTACACGGACATGGTCGCCGTCAGCACGTATCCCTTCACGGCGCCGCGATCGGATCCGGGCACGATCCCAGGAGGGTGGTTCTCGGATCTTGCCGCTCTCGCGCCCGCGAAGCCGTTCGCGGTCTCGGAAACGGCCTGGCCCGCGGAGGACGTGACGCCGCCCGCACCGATTTCCGTGATCGCAACTCCCGAAACGCAGCGCGCCTACACGGAAAGGCTCCTCGCTGAGGCCGATTCGCTCCAGGCGCGCTTCGTCGTCTGGTTCTTCACTCGCGACTACGACGAGTTTTGGGAAACGTACATGCAGTACATTCCGGAAGCGTGGCTCGTGCGTCTCTGGAAGGATTCGGGGATGTACGACGGGGCGGGTTCGCCGCGGCCGGCCCTCACGGTCTGGAGGACGGCGCTCGCGCGGCCCCGCGGGTAGGTGGATCGGCGTGTCGCTGTTTGCGCGCTTGCTTGGCGCATCCCGCTCGGGCCGGCTAAACGAACAGGGCGCCGGCCTCGCGGGCGCGCCTGCTCGCGCGGCCCCGGGCGGCCAATCGGGTGACCGCCTCCGCTCGGCGCATGGCGCAGCTCGCTGCGGCGATCCCCCTGCATGGCCGCTAGGACCGGGCCGGCGTACTTACCGGATCGCCCCGTCCTTGCCAACGAGCCGCCGCATCAGGCCGACCTGCCCGGTGTGGTAGGCCTCGTGGAAGTGGAGCATCGCGAGCTTGTCAGCGACGGCTCCCTGCTCGTCAGCGGCGGCGAGCGACTCGGGGGTCTGACGCAGAAGGGCGGCGAGCAGCGTCTCCTGCGACCGCTCGATGTCGGCCATGATCTTCTCCATCCGCATCGCCTTCCCTGCATCCGTCATCGGCTTCGACCCGCGGATGTAGAGCGCTTTATCGGCATCATTCCAGACCGGCTTCTCGCCCAAGAGGCCCAGGGCCTGATCCCGAGTCACGGCGATGTGCCCGAGTATCCAGTTCAGGCAGTTGCCTGCAGGCGCAGGCTGGATCAGACTCTCCTCGTGGGTCAACCCCTGCGTGTTGATCTTCAGGACTTGAAGGTTGAGGCCGAACAGGGTCGCAAGAAACTCGGAGGTCATCGCAGCTCCCTTCTACTCATGGGGCAGTCAACTTCCGAAGCCAGGATAGCGCAGCGATCCGACAGGGTCACCGTCAGACCCATGCCGCGGCGAAACAGGAGGCGAGTCAATGTCAGCCGATCGGCCGAAGTACTACGACAATCGAAGCGATTTCTGGAAGCGCGCCTTTGCGCGGGGGCTGGGATACGACGTCTATCTGCAATCCACAGAGCCCGATAAGGCGCAGAGGTGGAGGGTCATGGGAGACCAAATCCCCGCGCTGACCGCGGGGCAGTCCGACCGCCTGCGGGGACACGGCCGCGAGATGAAGGTCCTGGTCCTCTCGGGCGCCTGGTGCGGGGACTGCGTGCGCCAGGGACCGATGTTTGAGCGGATCGCGGCGGCCTGCGGTGCGCGGGTGGAGTTGCGATTGATCGACCGCGACGCCTACCCGGAGATCCGCGACGAGATGCGGATCCTCGGCGCGGCGCGCGTCCCGGCCGCCGTTTTTCTCTCGGAAGATCACTTCGAGATCGGGCGCTTCGGGGATAGGTTGCTGACGGTCTACCGCAAGAAGGCGGCCCGCGAGATCGGTCCCGCCTGCGCGACCGGGATCGTGGCCCCTCCGCCGGAGGAGCTCGCGGCGGAGTTGGGGGAGTGGGTAGATGTCTTCGAGAGGATGCTCCTCATGCTGCGGCTTGCCCCGATGCTGCGGGAGCGGTACGGGGACTGAGCCGGATCCGCGCTTCTGGCCGGGGCGGTCGCTTGCCTTATCTGTAGAGTGAGCGAACCCGGCCCCAGCTCAGCGGTTCGGATCCCACCTCCTGGTGAAAGTCCGTCACCCGGATTCCGTCGACGCTGAGCACCCCTTCGAGGTCCGCGTCGTTGGAGCAACCGATCATGATGCTGCCGATCCCGCACCCCGCCACCCCGTGGGCCTGCTGCGAGACGACCTGCCGGCCATCGAGCCATAGGTCGTATGTGCCCGCTTCCAGGTAGAAGTTGAGCACGACCGGGAAGATCTTCCCCGTGACATAGTCGCCGACCAAGTCGCCCGGGTGCGCGGCGTCATCGAGGTAGACCCTGCCGTCCTCCAGAAAGTTGAGGGAAGCGAACGTGCAGGCTGCTCCACCCTGTTCGCGGACATAGAGGGTGAATTGGCGTCCGGGGCCGAGCTCATGGAACCACAGGTTGACCGCAATGCTGAGGAACCCGCTCGTCACCTCTTGCGATCCCAAGAACTCGAAGGTGACCGCGCCGGCCATGTAGTTATCCACATCGCGGATCTCGATGCACCGTGTGGGCGTCGGCCCCGCGCGAACGATCGCCGTGATGTCTCCCTCATTGACCGTGATCGGCTCGCCGACCTCCGCGCCCCCCGTGCCGATCGGCTGATCGACCGTCTTGTCGTCGAAGGTCGCCTCGAGATACGTCTCGGCGGCTGCCGACACAGGCGGGAGAGCAAGAAGAGCGGCCGTCAGTAGAAGAAACACGGGTCCTTTCATCGCTTCGCCCTCCATTGGGCGCTGGATCGAGCGCGCCCGAGCCATCCGCACAGACCGGCTGCCGTCGGAATGCAGTAGAACATGGTTCGTCCCGCGGACATCATCAGCGAGCCCGCGAACCCGTGCAAGCGCGGATGAGCGGTTTGGACGGAGGGCCGCCGCCGGGGCGCGAAAGCGCGAGCCAGGCGCCTCCGGGTCGAATCGATCAACCCTTCCGGTTGGGGAAGGGAATTTCCCGCGCCATCAGCCCCTCCAGGATCGTCAACGCGGCGCGAACCGGTCCCGGGGCTCCGTCGAACTTCCTGCAAACCACGCGATGGCGCCCGCGCGCCGGGGTGAGGAACTCGAGCGCGAGCGGGCACTCGGCGAGCCGCTTGATGTCGCCCCGCGTGAGCGGCTTCCGGAACTCAAACATCACCTGCCCGCGGCGCACGGTCGCCGTCTCCACCCCCGCCTCGCCCGCGAGCAGACGGATCCTGCGCAGGTCCAGGAGCTGCCGGCCCGGCTCGGGGAGCATGCCGAAACGATCCCGGATCTCTTCCTCGATCCCCGCGATGCCGTCGATGTCTTTCGTGTCGGCGATCGACTTATACAGGTTCATCTTCTCGCGCGTCTCGGGGACGTAGTTGTCCGGCAGGTAAGCCTCGGCGTCCGTGATCACGCGGGCCTCCCGCGCCTCTTCCGGCGCGATCCCCTTCAGCTCGCGAACCGTCTCGTCGAGAAGCCTGCAGTAGAGATCGAAGCCAACGTTCAGGATGAAACCGTGCTGCTCGCCGCCAAGGAGGTTCCCGGCCCCGCGAATCTCGAGATCCCGCATCGCGAGCTGGAAGCCGGAGCCGAGATCTCCGAACTCCTCGATCGCTTTCAGGCGCTTCTGCGCCGTTTCGGTGATCGACCGGTAGGGCGGAACGAGCAGGTAGGCGTAGGCCTTGCGCGCGGAGCGCCCGACACGGCCGCGGAGCTGGTAGAGCTGCGCGAGGCCGAGGGTGTCGCCGCGGTTCACGAGGATCGTGTTCACGTTCGGGAAGTCGAGTCCGGACTCGATGATCGTCGTCGAGACGAGGACGTCGTACTCGCGGTTGAGGAAGGCCTTCATGACCCGCTCGAGCTGGTGCTCGCGCATCGCACCGTGGCCGATCGCGATTCTGAGATGCGGGACGAGGCGGCCGAGGTAGCTCGCCATCGCGCCGATCGACTCGATCCGATTGTGGACGAAGAATGCCTGCCCTCCGCGGTCCGCTTCCCGCATCAGGGCGTGCGCGATCAGATCGTCGCGAAACTCGACGATCTCGGTCTGGATCGGGCGGCGGTCGGGCGGCGGCGTCATGATCGTCGACATGTCGCGTCCGCCGGAAAGCGCGAGGTTCAGGGTCCGGGGGATCGGGGTCGCGGTCAGGGTCAGGCAGTCCACCGTCTCCTTCAACTTCTTCACCCGCTCCTTGTGCGCGACGCCGAAGCGGTGCTCCTCGTCGATGATGAGGAGACCGATGTCCTGGAACGCGATGTCCTTCTGAACGAGCCTGTGCGTTCCGATCACGATGTCGACCTTGCCGGCCTTGAGCTCGCGGACGACCGCCTTCTGCTCGCCCGGCGAACGGAATCGCGAGAGCATGTCGACCCGAACGGGAAAGTCCCGCAGCCGCTCGGCGAATGTCTCGTAATGCTGCTCCGCGAGGAGGGTCGTCGGGACGAGGATGGCGACCTGCTTGCCGTCCATGACCGCCTTGAAGGCCGCTCGGATCGCGACCTCGGTCTTGCCGTATCCGACGTCGCCGCAGATCAGGCGGTCCATCGGGGAGGAAGACTCCATGTCGCTCTTCACGTCTGCGATCGCCTTGATCTGATCGAGCGTCTCGTCGTACGGAAACGAGAGCTCGAGGGTCGTCTGCGCGTCGGTGTCGGCCGAGAACGCGTGCCCGGCGCGCGATCGGCGGATCGCGTAGGTCTTCAGGAGCTCCTGCGCCATGTCGCGGATCCGCCGCTTGATCTTCGCCTTGGTCCGCTCCCACGTCGGGCTGCCAAGGCGGCTCAACTGGGGGTGGTGCCCTTCCTCGGCCGAGTAGCGCTGCACCATCGCGAGCTGATCGACAGGGATGTAGAGCTTGTCGGCGCCGGCGTACTCGAGCGTCATGCAGTCGGTCTCTTGGCCGTCGACGAGCAGGCGCGTGAGACCGCGGTAGACGCCGATCCCGTGGTCGATGTGGACGACGAAGTCGCCCGGCCCCATCGCGAGCAGCTCCTTGAGAGAGATGCCGCGGGAGAAGCGTCTGGGGGCGGTCCGGCGCCGGGTGCGGGCGAAGATCTCGTGGTCGGTAAGGACGGCGAGGCCGACCTCCGGAATCTCGAAGCCGGCGGCCAGGTTCCCGACGTGAAACTCGGCCGGAACGGGATGGAGGAGCTCGCTCAAGCGATCTTTGTGCAGATCGGTGTCGCAGAGGATGTGGATCGACGGGCACGACTCGCGAAGGCGGAGAATGTAGGAGCGGGTGAGGTCGAGGTTCCGTCCGAAGCGCTCGGCGGGCCGGGTGGCGAGTATGTGATCGGAATCCTCGACCGTGGGACCCAGGAGCTCGACTTGAACATCCGCACGCGACGCGGCGAAATCGGTGATCGGCTCGATCGTGAGTCCCAGTTCTTCCGCTCGAACGAAGATCTCATCGGGGGGAGAGACGGGACGCTTCTCCGAGCGCGCCGTTTCGTAGGCTTCCGCTGCTTTGTCTTGGACGGACTCCGCGGCGGAGGTCACGGCGACCGGATCGTCCACGACGATCCATCGCGGTCGCTCGAGATATCTGGAGGGCGACACGAGCGGGATCCCGTAGAAGCCGGCCAGCCACTCCGACCCGTCGAAGGACGCCTCGTTGCGCACGAGATCGAGGAGGGGTTCGTCGGCATCCATCTCCGCAGCGCCACGGTCCTGCGCCGCTTCCTCGAGCCTTCGCGCCGCCTCGGCGCGTTCATCCATCGAGGGCTGCAGCGCCGCCGTGGGAAGGATCGCGACCTCCTGGAGCGTCGTGAGCGATCTCTGCGTGAACACGTCGAACTCGCGGAGGCTCGCGATCTCGTCGCCGTCGAACTCGCACCGGACCGGGTTCTCGCGCCCCAATGTGTAGATGTCGAGGATCCCGCCACGGCGGCTCGCATCCCCGTACTCGCCGACGAGAGGGGAGATCTCGTACCCCGCGTCGACCAGGTGGCGGACCAGATCGTCGGGATCGACCGTCGCGCCGACCTTCAGGATCCGGATCTTTTGTCGCAACCAGGCCGGGTCGGGCACCTTGCGCATCCAGGCCGACGGCGTGGTGACGACGACGCGAAGGTTCTGGTAGAGGGGGAGGCCGGCCGCCGGGCCCAGGGCGAGGGCGGAGAGGACCTCGGCGCGGAGCGAACGCATCGGGCTGTGCGAAGGGAGCGCTTCATAGGCCGCGCCTCCGAGATCGGGGAACAGGACGGCCGATCGCGGCCCCAGCAGGAAGTCGATGTCCTCGCGAAACTCATCGGCGGCGCTCGTGTCGGCCGTGACGAGGACGATCGGCCCGCCGCGTTCGATGGACAGCGCCGCGGCGCAAAGGGAGCGCGTTGATCCGAGAAGGCCTCTGAGGCGAGCGGATTTCGCCCCACCCCGAAGGTCCGCGAGGATCTTCGCAAAGGCGGGCCAGGCGGCAAACCTCCCCAGGACTTGCTCGGCAATGGGGAGGCCGGTCCGGGCTTCCGCGGAAAACATGACGGTTCGCGCGAGTGTAGCGCGTGGAGGGGGGATTGGACAGGGCGGGCTAGGGTTTCACGACTGCTGTTCGGAGTCCCCCCCTCACGGCCTCCGCTCGCAGTACCAGACGTCGGCGTCGAAGAGTCCGGCGGCGTCGGTCAACACGTGCACGAAGTAGATGTACCTGCCGTCCGCCGTGATGGAGGGCTCGCCGACGATTCCCTTGATGACCAGCTCCGGCTCGGACCAGGAATCGCCGTCCCGATTTGATCGATAGATCGCGCCGCCGATCATGGGATCCCGGTCCGACACGAAGTAGACCGTCCCGCCATCTGAAGTGAACGCGGGCTGCAGATCGCTGGTCGCAGAATTGATTGGGGCGCCGAGAGTTATCGGCTCGGTCCAATTCGCGCCCTGCCGCGTCGAATTCCAGATGTCCGTCCCTCCGAGCCCGCCCGGCCTCGTCGAGGAGAAGTAGAGCGTCGCGCCGTCGGGGTGAATCGCATGCTCACCGTCCGGGTAGATCGAGTTCACGGGAGCGCCGAGATTGCGCCCCGGCCCCGGTTCCCCGTCGACGATGTCCGCCTCGTAGACGTCAAGGATGTCGTCGACCGGCGGGTTCTGCTGGTAGCCAAGATTCGCGGCCCGCAGCGAGTGGAAGTAGACGAGCCGTCCGTCGGGGGCGAAGCTGAGCTCGCCGTCGAGCGATTGATCGGTACCTTGACCCAGGTCGAAGAGCGTCGCCTCGCCGAAATCCCCCGGCCCTCCGATTCGTTCGGCGCGGTACGTCGCATTGAGCGGCGAGAATTGCTCGGATGGGGGCAGGTTCGCGAGGACATCCTTCGTGAAGTAGAAATAGAGGAACCGCCCGTCCCGCGAGATCTCGACCGCGTCCTCCGGACACGGGGTGTTTATCGGGAAACCCAGACGGACCGGCGCGCCCCAGTCCGCGACCACCGTCTCCGGCGTGTGCGCATCGACGCGCGTATGCGGGGACTTGGCGCACTCGGGGTGGGGGAGTACGAAGATAGGCGGGATGGGGGGCTTATCCGCGGCGCACGAAAGACACGCGAGGAGGCCCAGCGATCCAAGCAATCCGAGCGATCCGCGCAGCAAGAGCAATCCCAAGAAACCGGTTGTTCTCATTTGGCTTCTTCCTCTTGGGGCGCGACGCGCGAAACGCGCGCCAACTCAGAGCCCCAGCGTTTTCGGCAACTCCTGGAAGAGGAACTGGAACCGTCCGATCAGGAGGCTCACGCGCCCCATCACCGTGTAGCCGAACGAGGCGCCAAACCCGACCATCAGAAAGACGATGCCGATCTTGGAGATCGCCCCTACGACCCCACGGTGCTCGAAACTGAAGTAGAAGTAGATCAGGATCGAGGAGACGCCGACGAGGAGCAGCAGGGCGCCGAGCACGGACCAGAACTCGATCGGTCCCGCCGGTGGCAACGTCCCGCCGACCTGGACCAGGATCCTCTCCTGGACTACCGAGGGGATCAGGTACCCGCACCAGGAGGCGACGTAGAGGGCGATCGCGTAGCGGCTGACCCATTGCAGCCGCTTGAACAAGCGGCCCAACATGAGCAACCCGAACACGCCACCCGGAAGGAGCCACAGGTTGCCCTGCTGAAAGACGGGAATGTAAAACTTGCGGATCACGCCGGAGTAGAAGTAGTTGATCATGTAATAACCAGCGGAAACGCCGACCAGGAGGTGCTCCGCGAAGCGGTAGAACGGGTTGTCCTTGTACAAGAGAGAGAAGATGCCGAGCGTAAGGATCCCGGCCGCGATGGCGCCGAGGTCGTTCCAGTTCATCGCCCGCCCCCCGGGACCGTGCCGCGGGCTCCGCGCCGGGTAAATCGTTTCTGCATCATGAACCCGATGTTGCCAACGACGATCAGGATCACGATCAGCAGATGCGCCGTCGATTGCGAGTCCATGCCGCGGACCCCCGCGCCGTCATGCTGGATCAGACGCTCGTACTCGGCGGCGCCCTTGAGGCCGCCCAGGAATCCCGATAACTGGCCCGTCTGATAGTAGGGATAGATCAAGACCGCCTGGATCGCCGTGTTTCCCGCGATGATCCGCTCGTGGTACTTCCCGCCCGCCCAGATCAGCCAGTACTCCGCGAGCGCGCTCGCCGCGATCGTGACGAGGAGCTTCGTGTCGGAGTACTTGTCGATGGTCTCGAGAAGGGGGAGCTCTGAGGTGGGGCGCCGGTACTGATCGGTCGGGTAGGTCGCCTTGATGCTCTCGCCCATCCTGAGGATCGTGGCGGACCAGTCCGGGTTGTAGCCCAGGAATACGTAGTCGATTCCGTAGGTCTTCCCGTACTCCTTCGCCGCCTCGCCGAGGATGCGCTCGGCGATCCCGCCTCCGCCGGCATAGGTCGTCAACGCGACGACGCGCAGATCTTTGCGAAACGCGTGGCGCAGCGTCGCGATGCTCATCGGATCGAGCTCGGCCATCGTGTCGGGCTCGTAGTCGAAGCTCATCATGATCACGTCGCCGGGAGCGAGCTTCTCAATCTCGTCGTAGTAGGCCCGCGCTTCCCGCGATACGAGGATCGGCAGGTTCAAGGGGACGAAAATCGGAAACGCCACCGAGAGACCGACGATCAAGAAGATGATCCTGCGATCGATGTTCATCAGGCGGTCGTGCAGACGGCGGGAGCCCTTCGCGACGGGGGGCGCTCCCGATGCGATCCCCTTCATTGCCTCACGCGCCCTTCCCGAGGTAGGTCCGCTCGATTCCGATGATGATCTTGATCGCGGTCGCCGTCATTCCGAGGCCGACCCCGATCATGATCCCCCGCTTGGCGGCGAGATTGGGGTAGTCGAGGATCCAGGTGGAGATCGTCGCGAGAGAGAACATCTTCCCGCCGATGTGGAAGCCGATCATCTCGCCCAGTGGGACGCGGCCGAGCATCACGATCACGCCGGCCGTGAGGAGGAGCGCGGCGTGGAGGCTCCGCGCCCGGAATGCGCGGTAGGAGGCGCTCGCGACGTAGAAAGCGAGCATGGCGAACATCGTCGACTGCATCGGCGACTGGACGTTGTCGAACATCCAGGGGTAGATCTTCTTCTCCGGCGTGAAGATCAGGGCGGATGCAATCATGAGGACGAGCCCCGCGACCGTGACGACCGAGTAGCCCCAGCCGGAATCCTTGTGCTCGATCTTCCGCCAGTGGTGGAGAAACAGGCTGATCACTCCCAGGATCAGCGTGATGCCGAAGACGACCTGCTTCCAGTCGAGGACGTTGTTGTAACGGGCCTCGATCCACTTGTTCGGCGTGAAGTACTGGACGAACATCAGGAGCCCGACCAGAAAGCCGAGGATGATGGGTCCTGAGTTCTTCATTTCAGAATCGAACGGATGTTGATGCCCAGGAGGCCAAGGATCGTGCCGCCGATCAGAAGCGCCAGGATCAGGACCTTCGCCGCGTCCTGTCCCTTGAGCGCGCCGAGCAAGAGCGGCTCGCGCGAGAGGTAGACGCTGCCGGCGTAAAGCTCCTCGCCGATCAGCGTGTAATCGCACGCGCAGATGAAGAAGGGGAGCTGCGAGTCGGAGTCTGTCCCCGCGATCTGGATCGCCCCGGTCGCGTTGCCGGTCTCGGCGAGAACGAGGCTCTCGGCGTAGAAGTGGCCGATGAAGAAGTTCGTGGCCGGGCGGTCTCGCATCATCGTCCCGCAGACCGAAGCCGCGTAGCCGAACTGGCTCTGCGTCGTGTAGTAGACGTCGTTCGGATCGAAGAGGTCCGGACGGCCGACCTCCGTGTACGCTTCGCGGACCACTTCCTGGGCGACCGTCATTACGATCGGATCGCAGTTGGGCATGATGAGGCGGGTCTCGTACGCGCCCGCTTTGCGGGCGACCTGCCCGAGAATGTTGATGCTCGCGACCGTGGCGACCTCTTCCATCGGATCGAGCCCGGGGCAGTAGAGGATAGGGCGGCCCATCTCGGTCGCGCGCCCGACCGCCTCGTCGACCGCCTCGAGTCCCGCGATCCTCCGCACGAAGATCGGCTTGCCGCTCCGAGCTCGGCGGATGAAGTAGAGCAGTATCGCCGCGAAGAGAAGGGAGGCGACCGCAGCGGGCAGCCGCTCCATGTTGAACCAACCTGCGGGCGATGGAGGCGTCACATCAACCCTAGTTCGCCTTCTCCTGCGCCGCCTTCTTGAGCTTCTCGTTCGCCATGATCGCGACCTCGACCCGGCGGTTGGCCTGCTTCCCATCGGGGGTCGAGTTGTCGGTGACCGGCTGAAGCTCGCCATACCCCATCGCGCTCACGCGCGAACTCGTCACGCTGTTCTGCGCGAGGAAGAAGGAAACGGAAGCAGCCCGGCGCTCGGAGAGCCTCTGGTTGTACTCCTCGGTCCCGTCCGCGTCGGTGTGTCCTTCGATCAGGATGTTCGTATCGGGGTACTTGTTGAGAACGCCGGCGAGCTTCGTGACGTTCTCCTTCGCTTCGGGCCGGAGGTCATGCTTGTTCACATCGAAGAGGATCCCCGAGGCGAAGGTCACCTTGATCCCCTCGCCGACGCGCTCGACCGTGGCGCCCTCGAGGTCGCGATCAAGCTCCTCGGCCTGCTCGTCCATGTAGTGG
Organism: uncultured bacterium; assembly: GCA_964575675.1. Taxonomy (GTDB): domain Bacteria; phylum Eisenbacteria; class RBG-16-71-46; order CAIMUX01; family VGJL01; genus CAZNRY01. The sequence goes on along the minus strand of CAZNRY010000010.1, from coordinate 18,127 downwards.
CCGATCACCGCCCCGGCCGTGCCGCCGACGACGGCGCCCATGATCGCCCCGACCGCCGTGTTGCCCGCCTGTTTGCCGATCACGGCCCCCAAGACGCCCCCGGCGGCGCCGCCGATGACGGCGCCCCTTTCCGATTTGTTCATGTGGGAACATGCGAGCGGGCTGATCAGAAAGGCGGCAAGAACAAGTGAGCAGACGATTCTTCGCATGGCAGGCACCTCCATCAATGGCTACGGGTTCAGGGCAGGATCTTACCCCTCCCGACCAAACTCTCCACAACAAGTAATCCGAGGACGACGATGAGAAGAATCGGCCACAGCTCCCGGCCGTACCGTCCTTCGACAGAGGCGCGGGTGATCTCGCCTTCGGGGTTCAGCACCGTCGCGGCGGGATCGAAGAGAGCCGGAAGCCAAGCTTCCGGGGCCAGGCGTAGATCCGACTCTCGTGTGTCGAGGTTCGCCGCATAGAGACCCAATCGCTCGCCGTCCGCCCGCGCGAGCTGGTAGATCCCGGGCAACCGGGCCGGGGGGCTCGCGAGGCGCACCTTTCCCTCGCGCTCGGATCGCTCCGCCGCAACACGCGTCCCTTGCGGATCGATGAAGAACGCTTCCTGTCCGCCAAGCCGGTCGGGCTCGATCGTCGTTTCGATCACACTTCCGGCGAGAAGGTGGTCCCGCCCGCCGCCCTGTGCGATGAGATGCTGCATCATTCGATGCAGGAGGGGAAGGAAAGCGCCGCTCGTGGGAAGATCGTTCCACCGCCCGTCGAGGGAGGAGGTGAACACGAGCGTCCCGCGATCCTCGATCAGGGCGGGCATTCCGCCCGAGAACTCGGCGAGCGACCGCGCGCCGTCTCCCAGCCTGGCCTCGAGGAGACGCTGGAAGCGGGCGGCCGTGAGGTTTCCCCCCGCCGCCGCCGGGAACCCCTCGAAGATCGGGTGGCCCGTCGCCACCACGCGAAGACTGCGGTACAGCTCGGGCCTGTCGGGATCGCCCTGCAAGCCCAACAGCTCGACGGCCGCGAGTTTCGGGAAGATTGCGGTGTTGTACATTCTCGGATCGATCCGCTCTCCGAGTACGACGAGGATGCCCCCGCCATCCGCACGATATCGTTCGAGTTGCCCGAGAGCCGCGTCAGGGAGCCGGCCGACGTCGATCAGAACGACGGCGTCAGCGCGCATCCCCGACCCGAGCCGCGCGTCTTCTGCGGAGATGGTCTCGACATCGAAGAACTCGTGGGTCCCGGCGGGGTCGAGGGCCAAGCGCGCGTACGCCGCGGCGGGATCCGCGGAGGGGTCGGTGTTTCCGGAGATCAGAAGGATGCGCCGGACCCCGGGCTGCTCCGTCACCAGGTAGGACTGATTGTCCCATGGGAGGGGATCGGGGGTCAGGCTCACCTTGATCGCGCCCGATGTCGGCAGGCGCCGCAAGAGGACCGTGGCCTCGCCCTGTCCGAACGGGGGCACGGTCAGGTATGCCTCGCCCAATGCTTCCGGATCGCCACCCTCGGCGAGCGCGCGCAGGACCAAGTCCTTCGCTTCCGCGCGGGAGTTGTTCGCGACCGTCACGACGAGACGCGCCCCCGCCTCGCCGCCGGCCCCGACCGGGTCGATCCGAAGGCGCTCGATGGCTGTGTTTCCAACGGGGAGAGACCGCACGGGGACGATGTAGACCCGGATGCCCTCGGCAATCGCGCGCCCGATCCCGCCGGTACGGCCGGCCGCGGCACTGTCGCTCCCCCCCCGGGCGATCAGCGCCTGCCACGCTTCCACGTCGCCCCGCTGGAAATCGGAAATGACGTACAGCTCGCGGTTCAACGTCTTGGATGCAGCGAGGAGCGCGATCGCGCGTTCGACCGCATGGGGGAGATCGGCGCGCGTCGCCTCGACGGTCGATCTCTCGATCTCGGATCGAAGAAGGCCGAGGTCCGTGACCGAAGTCTGGTATGGAAAGCGGATGGGCGTCGATGCGAGGGCGAGGAGTCCCCGATCCCCCTCGCGCATCATGGAGACGACCTCGAGGGCGCGGCGCTTGGCCGTTTCGTAAACGGTTCCGGCTTCCGGGCCCGACGCAGAGGATCCGCCCACCCCCCCGCCCCCGGGTAAGTCGGTTCTGGAAGGGTCGTGCGCCGCAAGGCTGAAGCTGTTGTCGAGCACGATCGCGGTCGTCGAGCTGCCGCGCCCGAAGGATGCGCCCGTCGTCTGCAATGCGGGACGCCCCATGGCAAGGGCGAACAGCCCGATGATCAGAACGCGGAGCACAAGAAGCAGGATCTGCCTGAGCTGGAGCCTGCGGACCTTCTTCCTGGAGACTTCCTGCAGGAACTCGAGCGAGGGGAAGCGCACCTCTTTCGCGCGGCGTTTGCTGAACAGATGAATCAGAATCGGCAACGCCGCGGCCGCGAGGCCCGCGAGGAAGATCGAGTTCAGGAAGGTCAGCGGCGGCATCGACTAGTGCAGCCTGGAGCGCTTCTCGAGATAGCGCAGCAGCGCCACGTCGAAGGGCGTATCGGTCATGATCCGCTCGTAGGCGATCTTGTTCGCGCCGCACTCGCGACGGTAGAAGGCGATCCGCTCCTCCATCTTCTTCCGGTACTCCTTGCGGATCTCCCACGGCTGCAGGCTCAACCGCTCGCCCGTCTCCATGTCGATGAAGACCGTCTCGTCCCGATAGTCGAACCGCTCCTCGCGCGGATCCTGCACGTGGAAGACGACGACCTCGTGCTGTCGATGGCGGAAGTGTTTGAGGCTCCGCATCACGCGCTCCGGGTTGGCATCCCACAGGTCGGAGATCAAGATCATGAACCCCCGGCGGGGCGTGCGATCGGCGAGTTGCTCGAGGCAAGGTCCGACGTCGGTGCGTCGGAGATCTTCCTTGCGGCCCGGCGCGATGGCCCCGCGCAACGCGTTCTCCATCTCGCCGAACAGGACGCGGAGATGCGTTCGGGCGCTGCGGGCCGGAATGATCTTGTGGATCTTGTCGGAGAAGAGGAGGAGGCCGACGGCGTCTTGCTGCTGGAGCATCAGGTAGGCCAACGCGGCCGAGAGGTAGGTCCCATAGCGGAGCTTCTCGATCCGTCCCTCGTCTGCGAAGGGCGTCGAGCTGGATACGTCGAGCAGGATGTGGGCGCGGAGGTTCGTTTCCTGCTCGTACTTCTTGATGTAGAAGCGATCGCTCTTCGCGTAGACCTTCCAGTCGACGTGGCGGACTGGATCCCCGGCCATGTACTGGCGGTGCTCGGCGAACTCGACGCTGAATCCGTGGTAGGGGCTCTTGTGCAGTCCGGTCAGAAATCCTTCGACGATGAGCCGCGCGATCATGTCCAACCCCTGCAGTTTGGACAGGAAGGCCGGGTCCAGGAGGACTCTATAGCTCTGGTCGGTTCGGACCACGGGGCACCTCGGTGTTCGACTATGCCTGCTTCGGCTCGGGCACGGCCTCCAGGATCTTCGCGACCAACTGGATGACCTTCACTCCTTCAGCCTCGGCATTGAAGTTCGTGATGATGCGATGGCGCAAAACGGAGGCCGCGACGGAGCGCACGTCGCCCGCAGAGGGCGTGAGATTGCCGTTCAAGACGGCGCGGGTCTTGGCGCCGAGAATGAGGAACTGCGAAGCGCGCGGGCCGGCGCCCCAGCTCACCCAGTCCTTCACGAACGGCAGGGTGGTCGTCTCGGGGCGGCTTTCCCGAGCGATCCGGACCGCATAGGAGATCACGTGTTCCGAAACGGGGACGCGTCGGATCGTCTTCTGGATGCGGAGAATGTCGGCGCCGGTCAGGACGGTCGCGACCGTTCCTTCGACAGGACCCGTCGTGCGGCTGACGATCTCAACCTCTTCCGCCTCGCCGGGGTAGTCGACCGAAATGTGATACATGAACCGGTCGAGCTGCGCCTCTGGAAGGGGATAGGTCCCCTCCAGCTCGATGGGGTTCTGGGTCGCAAGGACGAAGAACGGCGGCTCGAGCGGAAACGTCTGCCCGGCCGCGGTGACTTCCTTCTCCTGCATCGCCTGAAGCAGTGCCGCCTGAGTCTTGGGCGGAGTCCGGTTCACTTCGTCGGCGAGGATCAGGTTGGCAAAGACGGGGCCGCGGACGAACTTGAAGGCGCGCTTCCCGGTGGTTCGGTCCTCCTCGAGGATCTCGGTCCCGGTGATATCGGAGGGCATGAGGTCGGGCGTGAACTGGATCCGACTGAACTTGAGATCTAGCACCCTCGCCAGGGTCGAGATGAGCAGGGTCTTGGCCAGCCCGGGCACTCCGACCAGAAGGCAATGCCCGTCGGCGAACAGGGCGCTCAGGAGCTCATCGATCACTCGGTCCTGCCCGACGATCACCTTGTGGACTTCGCCGAGAATCCGTTTGCGCGCCTCTGAGCACTCCTGGATCGCCGAGGCCGTTTGCTGCGACATTTCCGCTGCCATTGCCCATCCTTCCCTTGGCGCCATGTTGGAGGCGGCCGGTTCAACCGCTTCGGGCGGACCGGTTCTCCCGCCGGATCGCTGGCCGGTAGAACACGCAGGACGCCCCGGTGTTCCGGGCGTCCTCAGGACACGGACTGTATCAAACCCCGTGGGGATCCGTCACGGCCTATGCCCGGAGGGGGCGCGAGCAGGCGCGCCCGCGAGGCCGGCGCCCTGTTAGTTTAGCCGGCCGAGAGGGATGCGCCAGGCGAGCGCGAGCACGGTGCATCCCAATCTGTTCAACGGACACGCGTGTCGATCCCGGACGCGCCCTTCGGTCTGTAGGCGACCAGGAATGCGACCGCCTCCGGAACCGGCTTCTCCACGTTGTGGAGGAGGAACCGGTGGAGAAGCCAGTAGATCGCCGGATCGCTCTGGGCGAGAGGCATCCAAGCGAAGAGCCGCTCCATGTACCGCGGCGTGTAGAACGCCGCGCATCCGATGCTCGACTGGAAGACCCCGTTGCCCCACGAGATGTACTGGGTGAATGTCCGTGCGAATCGATCCAGGTCCGTCGAATCGAAGACGAATCCATCCCGGCAGGCCGGTACGATCGCCTCGATCGTGTAGGAAGCGTGGGAAACATCCTCGCACGCCGTCACCGGGGACGGGCCCCGCGCCTTGATCGGTTCGTAGGACCAGATGTAGGCGCCCGACGGCGTCAGCTCGAGACGATTCTTGAAGAAGGAGTAGAGCTTCCGGCTCCGCTCCTTGAACGATTCGTCGCCGGTCGCCTCGTAGAGGAGATAGAAATCGCGCGCCAGGAGGTTCTGCCGGTTGTACGGCTGCCAGGTGAACTTGCGCTCCGGCTCCTCGTACCCGCCGGCATAGACCGCCTCGCCCTCCATTGGCTTCGGATCCAGTTGATAGTCGTGCCAGAGGAGGGTTTCCTTGCACCGCTCAACAAGAACCGCCCGCTTGGCCTCGTCTTCCGCAGACCAGCCCGGAATGCGATTCGCGCGCACGGCCCATTCCAGGATCGGTTGCAGAATCAGGCCCGAGTGGACCAGAAAGATCCTCCGCTTGCCCTCGCTGTAGCGTCCCGTGCCCCAGCCGGGGACCGATCTGCCGATGTCGTCCTTCTTCCCGCTCAGATCGTCGCGAACCGCCATAACCGCTTCGCACATTTCGCCAAGCCGGATCATGTACCACGGATCGGAGGTCGTGTCGTACATCGCCACGAGCGCCATCATGTCTCGACTGCGCGCCCAGGCGAGCGATCCGTCCTCGTTCGTCAGGGTCTTCGAGCTCTCGATCCAATATGCGTCGGGATAGAGGCTCCGGAACTGATCGGCCGTCCCGAAGAGACTCGAATCGGGCATGAGGGCGTAGCCAAACGTCTCCCGGAACGTGTAGGAGATCTGGCGCACGACTTCGGGCGGCTGGCTCTTCCGCAGATTCCAGTCGCTCGCGGCCTGGCCGGCGCAGAGAGCCGGGACGCCGAGGGTGGCGAACAGGACCAAACCGATCCGGCTACGCGGGGTCGGCATAAACGGTGTAGTCGAGTTCCGGGAAGATGTTGTTCTTGTGCTCGATCGCCGCGACCCACCACTCGTCGATCCGTCCAGACAGAATGTCGTGATAGAGCTTGTTGAAGTTCGACAGATGTTCCCGCGTTCTCTGAACGGCATAGGTCACCATCGTCCCCGTCTTCATGATGAATGCCCAATCGCTGCTCTGGGCGAGCAGCAGTTCGCGCACGGCTTGTTTGAGCGCCCGGTCTCGGAGAGAGTCGGCGCCGGCCTCCGTTCGGTAGCGATTCGCCAGCTCGACCATCCGGTCCGCGGCTGCGTGGAGGTGGGGGTAGACCCAATCGTTCGAGCCGTTGAGCCAGTACTCGGCGTAACCCTTGTATCCCCAAGAAGACGTCGACGGGTTCGCCACCTGATGCACGGGGAATCGCTCGAGGTACTCGTGCGGGGTGATCGTCCCTACGACCTTCTGATCGAAAGCGATCTTCCTGAAGAGGAACTCGAGCCACTGCGGGCCTTCGTACCACCAGTGCCCGAACAGCTCTGCATCGTACGGCGAGACGATGATCGGCGGGCGGCCCAGGAGGCCGAACAGGTGCTCGCTCTGCCTCTCGCGATTGTAGAGGAAGTTCCCGGCGTGCATCGCCGCGCGCTCGTGCGCCCAATCGAAGTTGTACGGTTGTTTGTGGTCGCCCGGTCCCGTGATCCGGTAGTACTTGATCCCGAGGTTGCAGCGGTGCCCGTCCTTGTGCAGATACGGTCGAACGTAGTCGTACTCGAGGTCCCAGCCGACGTCCCGATAGAACTCCCGGTAGTGAGGATCTCCGGGATACCCTTCCTTCGCGCTCCAAACCGACTTGGACGATTCCAGGTCGCGCCCGAACGCGGCGACCCCAGGCCGTGTGAGAATCGGGGCGAATACGCCGAACTTCGGCCGAGGCGACGCGTGCAGGATCCCGTGCGTGTCGGTGAAAAAGTAGCGGATGCCCGCCTCGCGGAGAACATCCTCGACGCCCTCCTCGTAACCGCACTCCGGAAGCCAGATGCCGCGCGGCGGCCGGCCGAAATGCCGTTCATAGTCCCGCGCAGCCGTCAGCACCTGCCCCCGCCACCAGTTGCGGTTCCCCAGCATCAGCGGCAGGAAGCCGTGGGTCGCCCCACAGGTCAATATGTCGAGCACTCCCGCGTCCTGAAACTTCCGGAACGCATTCAAGAGATTCCGCTGGTATCGGTTCTCGAAGACGTCGCGCGCTTCGCGGAACAACTGGTTGTAGCGCGCGGCCAGAGGCTGGAACTCGGGCAGCCAGCGCGTGCGGTCGAGCTCTTTCTCCGACAGCTCGATCAGTTTCTCCAGGTGACGCAGGTACCGCTCCTGAAGGAGTCGATCGCTCAACATGCCAGCGAGGGGCGGCGAGACCGACATCGTGATCCGGAAGGGGATCCCCTCGTTGAGCAGGCGCTCGAAGGCCAGGATCAGCGGGATGTAAGTCTCGGTGATCGCCTCGAACAGCCAATCTTCCTCGAAGAAGTCCTCGTACTCCGGATGGCGCACGTACGGCAAGTGCGCGTGCAGGATCAGGCAGAGATACCCTTTCTCCAAGTCCTCCCCCTTGCCTTGCGCGGCTAGATCTCAGGATCCTTCGTGGAAGCGGTCTCCCGCTCCGACGAGGTCGTCTGCCTGCGCACGACGGGCGTGATCGTTCGTTCCGAGATTCCGTCGGCCGAGGTCGCGACGCAGGGGATCTCCTGCACGCCGTCGGGCAACTGGAATCGGAGCGTGAAGGTTCCATCGGGCCGAAGGTTGATCCTGCGCCCCTGCACGCTGAGCTTGGCGTCCGGTTCGGTCGACCCGTACAAGATCAGTTCGGTGTTGACCTGAAACCAGAATCCGCGGTGGCGCGGGGCGGCCAGCGCGCCGCTTCCCATGCTCCCGAGCATTCCCGAGAACCAGCCTTCCTTCATCCGCTCCTGCAGCGATTCGCCGAGCTCCGCGGAAGAACCGGAGGCGATACCCGGCGCGGATCCGCCCGAGAGTGAATAGATCTGCTTCCACTGATCGTCGCTCGAGGCCCACTCGACGTCGAGAACGCCGCTCATCGTGTCGCGCGGCGTGCGGACGCGATTGCTTCTCGCGAGGGGATGGAACGTCCCGTCCTTTGTGAGGATCCCGATCGTCGCCTCGTATGCGCAATCAGGGTTGGGAACCTGGACGTACCAGTTCTTCGCGGCCGGGTTCAGCTCGATGTCGAAGTGGGAGCTTCCCTGGCCTTCTCCGGGCTGCGGGTAGGTGTACATCCGGAGCAGCCAACGGTGGCCGTCCCAGAGATCGCCCACCTGTGAGCGAACCCGATTGACCGAGCCGGAAGTGATTTCCCAATAGGAATGAAGCCAATACGGGTCGCGAACGAGCAGGACCACGCGATCCGTCCCGTACGACTCGGGCAGCTCGATAGGATGCCCCGACCGTTCATCGAACTGGGCCCGAGTCGGAGGGGGTGGAGTTGGAGGAGTAGCCGGAGGAGGCATGGGCGGCGGCGTGACGACGCGCGCGAGATGCTCCGGGATCGCGGCGGGGCGCGGCGGCTCGAGTGACGGCCTCGCCTCGCGTGTGCGGTTGCTGTCTCTCGTGTAGCCGCTGTCGCGGCGTCCTTCGTTTGATCGACGCAGGTGCTCTCTTGCCTGCAGCGAGCGCTCGATCGCATGTGGGTCGTTTCTCTTCTCGGGACCGTCGCGCCGCTCGGGTCGCCTGTCCATTCCTCCGCGTTGGTCGGGTCGCCTGTCCATCCCCCCGCGCTGGTCGGGACGTCGGTCCATCCCTCCGCGAGGCGGGCCTCCCTTTTGGGGGAAGCGGTCCCCGCGCCGGTCGCTCTGCATTGGGCGTCCGCCGCCCGGACCCTGTCGCATGTTGCGCGGATCGGAGCCGCCCCCCGGGCGTCCCGGTCTGCTCGGGCCGCGCCCCGGCAGCGACTTCCTGATCTCTTCGACCCTGGAGAGCTTCATGGCGGGATCCTGGCTCGGGATGTTCCGCCGCTGCCCCGGGGGATGCGCGTCGCGCGGAGGACGGGCCGCCTGCCAACCGGATTGCGGGGGGCGCGTCCCGGCGGGTGGGAGAGGCCGCGCCGGTTGCGTCGCCGGAACAGGCGGCTGCGCCGGCCTCGGCAGTGGAGGCGGAGCCTGTTCCCTTGCCTGAGGCGGGGGCGCCGGTCTTTCGGGCGCCCGTTCGGGAGCGGATTGCGCGGGCGCTGCCTTGGCCGCAGGCGCCGTCCTGGGAGTGGAAGTGCCCTTTGGCGCACGGTCTCCCTTGCTCGCGGCCGTCTTCTTCGATGTGGCGGCGGACGGTTTTGGAGAGGAGGTAGGCTTGCCGCCGCTCGCGGTTCTTGGTCCCCCTGCGGAGGACGGCGAGGTCTTCCGGATCGCGCGGGAGAGATCCTCCTTCGTCATGGCGGTCCTCCCTGTGATCCCGAGCTTCCGCGCCATTTCCAGCAGATCCTTTTTCGGTTTCGCCGTCAGATCATCGGCTCTCATCGAGAACTCCTTCTCCCTCAGTGCTTCGGCAAGTTAGGCGGTGCGCGCCGACGCCCTCTTAAAAGAGCGCAGGCTCACATTCGATTGCTCTGCTAAATGGATCAACACGTCGGGGTCGATCCCGCGCGGGGGGACTCTCCGTCCCGCCAGTTTGGCCGCGAGCGCTTCCCGGTGGTGGATGAGCAGAGCATAGACCATCTCCTCGAGCCTTGTGCGACGAATCTTGACCCCCGCCTTCTCCGCGGCGAGGAGCAGATCGAGGCTTCTCCGAGCCTCCGCAGTCCGAGTTCCTTCCGCATTGGCCAGGTTAGCGATCAACGCGCGTTCGATCACGCCGGCGACCGGCCCTGTCGAGGGCGCGATCCCGACCGCGCGCGCGATCGCCGTGGTCCCGGCCACCGTTTCGAGCACCCGTGGTCCCTCCAGCGTCGAGGGGGGGATTCGCGACAGCTCCGCAGCATGCTCCGCATACCGGCGATCGACCACGTGGGAGGCGAGCGCGTGGAAGATGGGAGGCAGGATCATCTCTTTGCCGTGGTAACGATCGATCAGAGCGCGCGAGGACTCGAAGATCTCGTCGAAGCGCTTCTCCTCGCGCGCGAGGAGCTCCGCCAGGAGGACGCGCACGATCGTGGAGCGAACCTCGGGCGACAGATCGTCCGCCGACATCTCGGCCAGGGGGGTCGCCTCCTCCGATTGGTCCGATTCGCCCGAACGGTCCGCCGCCCCGTGCGGATCCCGGGCGCCCGCGTGATCGGCGCCCCGGTCCCTGAAGACGCGCAGGCGGATCAGCGCGGCCGGATCGGGCGCGGCCTCCACACGGAAGGGGAGCGATTCCTCGGTGCTCCGATCGCGGACGATCAGGCGGACGCTGAATCGGCCATTCCCCAGATTGCCCTCCTGCTCCACGACATCGATCGCGAACGCGGGCGTCTCGCCAAGTCCGTCGCCGAACCCCTCGCCGTTCCCCGCGGCCAATAACGCGGCCGCCTCGATCGCGATCGCCTCGGCGGATCGCCGCATCGGCCGCACGAACCTGCGCCAGACCTCCGCGCCCGACACAAGTTCCGGTCTGTTGCTCTTGGCCTCGACAAGCAGACCGAGCAGTTCTTCCTCGAGATGGACCTTGCTGAACGGCTGTGTCAGCTCGATCGCCCGCGCGGCACAGGCCAGATTCTGCCGGACCTCGATTCCCGACACCTCGGCAAAGAACCAGGCGCAGGAGGTGAACATCAGCATGCCATGGCGCTGCGACTCGAGGAGGCGCCAGAGTTTCTGTCTTTCCGGCGTGCAAAGGGGCCTTTTTGCGTGGCGCTCCAGGAACGGCCCGCGGGCGCCGTTTGGATCGAGCAGGACCTCGATGTAACCGTCGCGCGCCTCCCACGGATCACGCACCAGATCGGCAGTCCCGGCGACGTAGATCTCGTTGAGCCTCTCCTGAAGACGATCGAGTGCGCTCCGCAGGGGAGCGCGCCACTTCTGGTTCCAACCCGGCCGCCCGCCCGTGCTGCAGCCGCAGTCGCGACGCCAGCGGTCGACCCCGTGGACGCACGACCACGATGTCCCGTCGCCGTCCGGCCCGAAGTCGAGCTCGACCTCGTGGCGGGGCGGGTAGAGGTCGAGATACCGGCCATAGTTCGTCAGTTGCATGCCGCGCAGCGGCGCCTCGCGAGTGGCGAGATAGGCGAGGCACATGTCGCCGAACGGTTCGTGGTGTCCGTAGACCTCTCCGTCCGTGGCGGCGTGGATCAGGGCGCCCTCGTCCGCTCCGCGCGCGAGGCCCTGGAGCCGGTCGGCCAGCTCGGGCGCGCTTCGAAGCAGGTGATCGAAGGAGATCGCGGCCGAGACGGGCCCGTCGTAGAAGAGGACATCGATCGTCGCCGGTTTCCCGCCCGCCCCGCGCAGCCGGGCGCGGTAGGCGCGGCGCGGATCGATCCGCCCGCCGGATACATCCTTCCATGCCCCGCCCGACAAGGGGCGGACGCGTTTCGCCTGATGCGGGGCCAGGACGATGTAGCGGATCCCGAAATCGACGAGGACGCGCAGCGTCTCGGCGTCGATCACGGTCTCAGGAAGCCAGATCGACTCGCTCGGGCGGCCGAACCGGTGTTCGAAGTCGCGGAGTCCCCAGTGAATTTGCGTCCGTTTGTCGCGGATCGACATCAGGGGAAGGATTGGATGATTGTAGGCCTGGGCGATCGCATTGCCGTGTCCGCCCTGCCGTGCAATCGACCGGCGGTCGGCCTCGATGATCTCCCTGTAGAGATCCGGCTCCTCGCGCTCGAGCCAGCCGAGGAGGGTCGGACCGAAGTCGAAGTGGATCCACTCGTAGTTGTTGACGATCTCCTCGATCCGCCCCTGTTCGTCGAGCACGCGGCTGCGCGCGTTCGGCGCGTAGCACTGGGAAGCGATCCGATCGTTCCAGTCGTGGTGGGGAGAGGCCTCTTCCTGCCGGGGGATCCGGCCCGTCCACGGGTTCTCCCGGGGCGGCTGGTAGAAGTGGCCATGGATGACGAGGTGCATCAGTGAAGTTCTCTCCGATCGTGAGCTAGGCGGCCACTCGGGGCGTGCCTTCGCCCGCCTCGCGCAACCCGCTGTCCGCTTTCCGCTGGCCGGCCGGATGCCTCCTCCGGACCGGCGCTCGCCTGGGGAAGGCGGGCAGTCCTGGCTCGCGCCTGCGGCTCGCTTCGCGCGATGACCGCCGGATGTTCACGCAGGTCACAGCCACGCGGCGAGCAGCTCCTACGGAAGCATCCGGCCGGCCAGCGATCCAACCTTGCCCCTACCCCTTCAGCTTCGCGTAGCGCTCGTTGACGACGTTCCAGTTCACGTTCTTGAAGAACGTCGCCAGGTAGTCGGGCTTCTTCGTCCCGTAGTCGATCATGAAGGCATGCTCCCAGCAATCGAGGGCGAGCAGGATCTCCTGATGGACGGGAAGTCCGATGTGATGCTCATACATGATGTAGGAGTGCAGCTTCTTGTCGATACGGTTCTGGGTGAGGAGGACCCAGCCCGGCGTCGAGACGGCCGCCCCCCTCATGTTTGCCTCGAGAGCCTGGTAGCTGCCGAAATCGGCATCGATCGCGCCCTTCAGCGCCGCCGAGATCTGGCCTCGGTTCGGGGCCAGGTTCTCGAAGTAGAGCTGATGGAGGTAGGAGCCATTGAAGGCCACCGCCTCGCGCCGCTTCAGCTCGCTGAACTCGCCAAAGGAGTAGTTGCTCTGCGCCGGATCGGCCTTTGCGAGCTTCTCCTCGATCTCGTTGAGTTTGTTCACGTACCCAGCGTAGAGCCCGAAGTGGGCCTTGAGCTGGGCCTCGCTCAAGCCATCCACCTGTCCGATGAGGTGGTCGAAATTCGTGACCTCGTGCTTCACCTTACGATTCTCCCTTCTCGTGCGAGCGTCCATCCGGGCCGGACCGTGCGGCGGACCCGGCGTCACGGTCTCTAGACCAGTTTGAGTAGATCTGAGAAGCTCGCCTCGCGCATCCACTCGGCCCGGCTATTGTTCCGGGGGCGCCGGACCTCGCGGCGCGCCTGCTCGCTTCTCAGCCGAAGTCAAACCGGTCTCCAGATCTCCAAGAACTTGAGTTTCAGTGGGTGTCTGCTCCGGACGCTTCATGAGCACTCTGCCGCGAGGAGCTCGCTGATGGGTCCGGGCAGGTTGAGATCGGCGCGGAACGGCTGCGCCGAATCTCGCGTATGGTACAGGCTCGTGCCCGGTTTTGCTCCACTCAACCGCCCGGAGCTCGTAACTCGTGAAGTTCCATACGATTGACACGGCATGTGCCTCTCTCTAACCTAAGAACATCATGACGGACCAGAATGAAAACGAGACGTGGCTTCGCGCCGAACTCCTTGCCTCGCGCCTGCCCATCGGTGAGCCGCTTCCCGAGACCATTCGTTGGATCGAGTGCGACGAGGAAGTCCGCCTCGCGGGAGGCGAATTGCGTCCGGGGCGGGTCGCCCTCACCCCTGCATGGGTGGCGCGGCTCTGGCGCTGGAGGCTCGCGGGGCTCTCGCCGCTTATCGCGACCTGCACGCTTCCCGGCGGAGTCGATGCCGCCGGGGGACAAACGGCCGCCCTCGAGCTGGATCTGCTCTCCGGCGGAGCGCTCGATGCGATCCGAATCCTGCCACCGCCCACGCTACCGATCCTGACCCCGATGCCGGTGGGCGACCCCGCGAAGGCGCGAACGGCGTCCCCGACCGGCGCCGAACTCGAGCGAATCCGTGGCGCATTGCTCGGGCTCGCCGTCGGCGATTGCCTCGGCGCACCGGTCGAGAACTGGCCTGCCGAGAAGATCACGAGCATCCATGGTCAATTCCGCGACTACGTGAGCGGGCGCGGCTGGGGGCCCGGCCAGCCGACGCGTGAGACGGTGTTCGCGTTGATGTGGTTCCGGGAGTTCGCGCAGGGAAGGAGCATCCATCTGCCCGACGATCGCGATCGTTTGGCGGGCGCCCTCGAACGATGGGTCACGGCCCGGCCCAGGGACTTCGGGCACCTGACGCGGGGGATCCTACGCGCCTTCCGGGAGCGTCCTCCTTTGCCGGCCTCCCGCGAGATGTGGGAGCGGGCGCACAGGCTCCCAGAGTTCAACGCAGCCCTGAGCCGCGCCGCGACGGTTGGAGCAGCCGTCCCGGGGGATCAGGACCTCCGCATCTGCTCCGCGATCGCGGCATCGGCGATCACGCATCCCGCGCCGGTTTGTCTCGCGAGCGCGGTCGCCGTCGCCGAAGGGGTCGCGGCAGCAGTGCGCGGCGAGGATTCTCTCGCGGCGGCCCGGGCGGTTGTTTGGGAGGATCGGGCCACACAGGCGCTCGATCAAGTTGCCACAGGCTGGCGTCCTGGAGAAGGCGAATGGAACGGCCACGAGCGGGGGCATCCGCTGAAGACGCTCCAGGCCGCATTCTGGGCGATCCGGCAGAATGCGCCGCTCGAGGAAGTTCTGCTCGAACTCGTCCACATGGGGGGCGATGCCGACACACACTGCGCGATCGCCGGTGCCCTGCTCGGCGCACGCGACGGAGCCGGCGCGATTCCGGAACGCTGGCTCGACCGGCTCCAGGTGCGCCCGGTGATCGAGGGACTCGTGGAGAGATTCGTGGGGACGACCTGACCGCTGGCGGCGTATGGTTGTACCGACTCGAGTGGGGCTCCGGCGCGGAAAGTCGACGCGGATCTGGGATTCGGTAGGGAACCCTCGGGAAAGCGGCTCTCCCTTGCCGTCCTCAAGCCCTCGGGAGCGAGACCTGATGCGACTTCTCCTGGTGATTCTCCTGCTGTTCCTCGCAGTTTCTTCCCATGCGCGGACCTGGATCGTGGACCAGGCCGGCGCGGGTGACTTCACCCGGGTCCGTGATGCACTCGTCGCGGCGGCTGCGGGTGACTCGGTGCTCGTCGGCCCGGGAACCTATGACGAATCTGACGGTCCGAACCAGTGGCTCATCCTTGAGACGACGCCGCTCACTCTGCTTGGGACTGGAAGCTCTCCTCAAGAGACTTCCCTTCGTATTAGCATCCTGTTTCGCAATTCGACACCGTGTCACATTGAGAACCTCCGCTTCTTCGACGAAGATATCCCCCTGAATTTCCACCCGGACGTCCATGGTGGGCAGTTGGTAGTCCGGCACTGCCAGTTCGAAGGGAATGTGAGCGGCTGTGGGGGTGGCGCCATCAATGTGGTACTCGGGAATCTCGTAGCCGAAGATTGCGAATTCACGAACAATCGGACAACTTGTGATTATGCACCGGAGTATGGCAGTGGCGGGGCTATCAATGCCTCGAGGGCCGAGATCAGAAGATGCCTTTTCTCGGGAAACGAAGCCGGGTGGGCGGGGGGTGCTATCTACTGCAATTCCAACCTTGTGCTTGAGGATTGCGTTTTCTTTAGAAACAAGGCGGATCATGGCGCTGCAATTATGGCCTGTTTTCTAGCTGACATACGTCGGTGCACATTCTTCGCCAACGAGATCCGTGATGGAACAGGAGCCGCGTTGGAGTCGTGCGGTGGGAATTGGGGGAGTCCCGTGTCCCATTGCATTGTGGCGAAGACGATCAATGGCTGGGGTGTCGAGTGCATGGTCGGCAAGACCTTCGAGTGCAGCGACGTTTGGGCGAATGAGAACGGCGACTTCGTGGGAATGTGGTGTGATGCTGGTGAGTACTTAGGAAACTTCTCGGCCGATCCTCTCTTTTGTGATGAGGCGAATGGGGATGTGGGATTGCTCGAAGGGTCACCTTGTCTGGCCGGCGCACACGGACCGATGACCTGCGGTCAGATCGGAGCGGGGGCGGCTGAGTGCGCGGGCACGCCGGTCGAGAAGATGAGCTGGGGCAGGGTTCGGTCCCTCTTCCGGTAGCGACGGGTTTCGCCGCGCGACCTGCTTGCCTCGAGAAGGCACCCCGCATGGCGCGAAGAGACCTTCTGAGTTCTCTAAGCTGTCACTTTAGATTTCTCATTCATCCGATGTGTTCCAGCATCCCGCCGAATCCTCTTGCGGTCCCGCACGCGGGGATTAGGATCACGACGGCTCGGATCACGATTGCCGCCGCGACGCCGCATCGCGGCGGGTGTCTACGTACCTGCCGGGGTTACATGGGGGCGCCATGCCAGCCTTGCTTGCGCTGGAAGACGGCCGTCTCTTCTACGGACGCTCGTTCGGGGATTCCAACGCGACCGGCGGCGAAGTCGTTTTCTGCACGGCCATGTCGGGATATCAGGAAATCCTTAGCGATCCATCCTATCGCGGCCAGATCGTCGTCTTCACCTCTCCGCACATCGGCAACTACGGGATCCACGAGAGCGACCAGGAATCGACATGGCCGTGGGCGGCCGGCATGATCTGCCGCGACCTCTGCGAAACCCCGTCCCATCCCGGCTCCGTCGAAACCCTCCGCCAATACGTCCGGCGCTATCGCCTGCGTGGCATGGCCGACGTCGACACGCGCTCGCTCACGCTCCACCTGCGCTCGAGCGGGGTCCTGCGCGGGTTCTTCACGACGAGGATCGAGGACCCGGACGAGGCCGTGGTCCGCGCGCGCCAGCTTCCCTCGATCTCTGAGCGCGATCTCGTCTCCGAGGTGACCTGCCGGCAAACGTGGGTCCGCCCGGCATCGGACGCGAACGGCGAGGCCGCCGAGTCGCCGCGGATCGCGGTGATCGACTACGGCGTCAAGCGATCGATCATCGAGGATCTGGCCCGTTGCGGCTGCAGCCTCACGATCTTCCCGGCGCACACAGGTTCTGAGGAGATCGACGCCCTGAACCCCGACGGCGTCATCCTCTCGAACGGCCCGGGCGATCCGCGAAGCCTCGCGCCGCTCCTCGGAACCGTCCGCCACTGCATCGATCGCTATCCGACCCTCGCGATCTGCCTCGGCCACCAGCTCGCCGCCCTCGCGCTCGGGGGACAGGTCAAGAAGCTTCCCTTCGGGCATCACGGCGCGAACCACCCCGTGCAGGATTTGCGCACCGGACGGGTGTCGGTCACTGCGCAGAACCACAACTACGCCGTCGAGGGGGATCTCCTCCCCTCGACCGTCGAGCTCACCCACCTGAACGTCAACGACGGCACGGTCGAGGGATTTACCGACCGCGCGCGCCGGCTCTGGTCGTACCAGTTCCATCCGGAAGGGGCGCCGGGCCCGCACGATTCGCGCGAGATCTTCGACCACTTCGTCCGCGCGGCGACGCCGGGGGGGCCGAACGTTGCCCCGTAGCCCTGACATCCGGTCGGTTCTCGTTTTGGGATCCGGTCCGATCGTGATCGGACAGGGATGCGAGTTCGACTACTCCGGAACGCAGGCGGTGAAGGCGCTCCGCGAGGAAGGATGCCGGGTGGTTCTCGTGAACTCGAACCCGGCCACGATCATGACCGATCCCGGCCTCGCGGACGCGACCTACATCGAGCCCCTGACGCCCGAGTACGTCGAGAAGATCGTCGCGAAGGAGCGGCCCGACGCGTGTCTCGCGACGGTCGGCGGCCAGACCGCCCTGAACCTCGCGGTCGCCCTGGCGGACAACGGAACCTGGGAGCGGTACGGCGTGCGGCTACTGGGCGCCTCGATCGACGCCATCCGCCTGGCCGAGGATCGCGAGGCCTTCCGCAAGGCGATGAGGGACGGTGGGCTCGACGTTCCGAAGGGCCGGACATGTGGCTCGATCGAGGAGGCGGAGGAAACCCTCCGGTTGACCGGGCTCCCCGCGATCATCCGTCCTTCCTTCACGCTGGGTGGCACGGGAAGCGGCGTCGCGCATGACATCGACTCCTTCCGTCGGATCGTCCAGCGCGGGATCGATTTGTCGCCGGTCGGGCAGGTTCTGGTCGAGGAGTCGCCCCCCGGCTGGAAGGGGTTCGAGCCCGAAGTGATGCGGGGCCGGACGGGACCGGCCGTCCGTGTCCGTCCCGCCGCAAACCCCCGCCCGAGGGGGGACACCACGCCCGCCTGCCCGCTGGTCGGGTCGACCGCAACCCGGCCGCCGGCGGCCTCGCCGCGGCGCAGCAGCCCCAGGTCCTGCAGCACCCCCACCGCACCGGACAGGGGGTGGTCGGCTGTCAGGCGGGGGTCGTCGGGTCGCAGCACGCCCTCGGCGAGGACGTCGCTGAACACCGCGCCGGCGTCCTCGTCGAGGAGCTCGCGGCGACGGGCGCCCTCCTCGTCGGTCA
>CAZNRY010000009.1:0-42481 GCA_964575675.1 uncultured bacterium | reverse complement strand
AACCTCCGGTGATTGTGACCGTCGCCCTGGCGGACCCATGGACAATGAGAGCTAATGCAAGGACGGCACTTGCGAGGAGCAGGAACCGGTGCCTGGAAGGTATGCATTGCGATACGGCACAGGGCACGTTCATAACTACCTCCTTAATGCGAGAGCCGGTCAAGTGAGCCATTGCGGCGAATGTGTATGGCCACGGGGCTATCGACAATCATTCCCCGATGGCAATGGTCGTCACCTCCCGATCAAGCGCGAGCATTGGTTGCTGGCATTCCCCTTCCGCTACCGCCATTCCTTGGTTCCCCGTTTAGGGGTGATGCACGGAACTATGTGCGAGGTCGGACGGCTCAGCCGGGCGTCTGAGGCGGCAGAGAAGAGGGGGTCGCTCTAGGCCGGGTCAATCACCCAATAGCAACCAGCGGTCGATGCCGCAACGACGGGGCATCTTGCGCTCAACCGCACGCTCGCCTGTTTCACTGCCGATCGTCCCCACAGCCTCATCATCTCTGGCGATGCGTATTGTAGCACGCTCGGATGCCCATGTCCCTGCGAATCTGGATTCCGCTCCCCGCTCCCAGGTCATCTCGCGGGGGTCGAGGCGGGGGGAGGGGGGTGACCGGAAGGTGCTCCCCGATGCCCACCTGGATCAGTCTGCCCACCGACGCAATCCCCCTCCACCACCCCGCGATCCGTCAAAGGGTGCGTCAGCCCCTGTCACCCCCCGTGGTATAATCTCACCGCGTTGGACACCCTCGATCGTCGCTACCGTGAGGAGGGAGTGGACGTGAGAACCATGATCGTGGCCCTTGTGGGCCTGGTGTTCCTGATCGCACTTCCCTGCCAGGCGTCCATCGTGATTCACGAGGGAAGGCCCGGCAGTGCTGTCTATGGTGATCTCGGGGCAGCCGCTGGCCTGGGTCAACGGCTCGGTGGCGATGCCGTTCGTATTGCCGCCTATGACGCGCCGCTGGAACTGCCCGCTTCTGAGGGTCAGTCAACGCAGACACCATTCTCTGGAAGCAGTAGAAGTGGGGCAGAGACGCGCATGGATGGGGATGAACACTGGTGGGCAGGTTTCGGGCCGACAGGCATGAACAATACCGTCCTGGCCTTGACCTACTTCGAGGGTGACCTGATCGCCGGAGGATACTTCTCGACCGCAGGTGACACCCCTGCGCTCTGTATCGCGCGGTGGAATGGCAGTTCTTGGAGTGCCTTAGGGAGCGGGCTGGGCGTCGTTTATGCTCTGGCGGTGTACGACGGTAGCCTGATCGCCGGAGGCAATTTCTACTCCGAGGGGGACTGCAGCAATATTGCCCGCTGGGCCGGCACACAGTGGGTGCCGCTCGGGGCGGGAACGAATAACACAGTTCAGGCGCTGACTGTGTTCGAGGGGGGCTTGATTGCCGGAGGCTCATTCACTCAGGCAGGGGGCATTCCCGCCAACCACATCGCCCGCTGGGATGGGTCCTCATGGAACGGCATCGGATCAGGTACCGACAGTCAAGTCACCACCCTCACCCCCTACGGCGGGAGCCTTATTGCGGGCGGCTGGTTCGATCACGCGGGGGGCGTGACCGCCTACCGAATCGCGCGATGGGATGGCATTTCATGGGTGCCCATGGGGGCGGGCCTCAACCAGAATGTCCGAGCACTTGTCGTCTATGGGGACCACCTGATTGCGGGGGGGGATTTCCTATTCTCCGGTGAGACCCAAGCCAGCCGCGTTGCTTGCTGGGACGGGGCTTCGTGGAGTCCCCTCGGTCAGGGGATGGGAGACGGCCACGTCAGTGCCCTGACGGTCCTCGGGGAATACCTCTATGCAGGCGGGTCCTTCTACAGCGCAGGTGGCAGCTCAGCCTGGCGTGTTGCGCGATGGGATGGTTCCTCGTGGAGCGCGTTGGGCGTCGGTGTGAGCGGCGAGGTCAGGGCGTTGGCTTCGAACGACGAGGGAGTTATCGTCGGCGGTACATTCCCTCAAGCCGGTGGTGCGGACGCGAACAACATCGCCAGATGGAATGGGACAGACTGGAGTTCCTTCGGATCAGGCGCTCTGAGTGATTGGGTCTTTGCACAGACGGTCTATCAGCAGAACCTTGTGGCGGGGGGTCGATTCCTCCAGGCAAACGGGCTCATCGCGAACCATGTTGCTCGATGGGATGGGACGTTCTGGTATCCACTCGGCTCCGGCATGGACAATGAGGTTCGCACGGTGGCTATGCATGACAGCAGTCTGATAGCGGGTGGGTACTTCACGCAAGCTGACGGGCAAGCTGCCAAGTACGTTGCCCGCTGGGACGGTAGCTCCTGGTCCGCAATAGGAGAAGGGACAAACGGCGCCGTCCGCGCCCTCGTCGATTACAACGAACACCTCGTTGCTGCTGGTGAGTTCACGGAGGCTGGTAGCATCATCTGCAACCGCGTCGCAGACTGGGACGGGTCAACATGGACATCGCTCGGCTCAGGGATGAACAACGACGTGCGGGCCCTGGCAGTCTACGGTGGATACCTCATAGCCGGAGGTTGGTTTACCCAGGCAGGAAGCGTTCCCTCCAACTACATCGCCAAATGGGACGGCACGTCGTGGACCCCCATCGGCGAAGGTTTGAACGAGCGTGTTGAGACTCTAACTGTGTGGAACGGCCGACTCGTTGCTGGAGGGCGATTCACACAAGCAGGTGGAATTCCGGCGAGCCGCGTGGCCTTCTGGGATGGAACGACCTGGAGTGGACTCGGCACTGGGGTGGACAGCTATGTCCTGGCGCTCACCGCTTACCACGGTGACCTCCTCGCTGGTGGAGCGTTCACCTTGGCCGGGGACTCCCCAGTGGGGTACATCGCGCGGTGGAACGGCACGGAATGGACCTCGCTGGGGTCCGGCACCAGCGACTGGGTCTTGTCCCTGACAACCCTCGAAAACAGCCTGATGGTCGGAGGGTTCTTCACCGCGGCCGGCGGGAAGAGCTCCGGCTACATCGCGCGCTGGGAGGAGGATGCACCGCCCGCCAGTGTGGATGAACCTGGCGTCTCGTCCAATCTCGCCCTACTCCCTGCGGTCCAGTGGGTCCCGAACCCCAGCCGCGCTGACATGCGTCTGGTCTACGTCCTTGGGCGCGAGAGCGAAATCGCCGTTACCGTGCATGACATCCTTGGTCGGAAGGTGGCGACGATGCTGCCTGGGCTACAGCAGAGCGGTCGCCACTCCCTCTCCTGGGACGGGCGTGACGCAACCGGCCACCCCCTTCCTTCCGGCGTCTACCTCGCCCGCATCACGACCCCCGAGGGCACGAGGACGGCGAGGGTGGTGGTGGCGAGATAGGGCGCAGGAGTCGAGAGGAGATCCAACGATGAGAGCTGCGATTCTCGCCATGGTCGTTTCGGCCTTGCTCGTTGCCCCGATCTGTCACGCCGAGGACTGGATCGGCCTCTGGCACGAGTCGGGCATATCACACCCTGGAACGTCCGGGTGAGATCGACCTGGGATGGCCTGAAGGCGGTCGGGGCGCAGAAAGGGGACAAGCCGTGACCACCGTGCAGAAACTCTGGCTGGGACTCGGCGGGCTTGCGGTCGTCATCGTCGTCGCGAATATGCCCCAAGGGTCTACAAACCCACCGGCAAGGCTCCCGGCGATTCAGACGAGAGAGGCATTTAGGAGCCAGCAGGCCCGGATCGCTGATTCCATAGCGATAGCCAGGGTTTGGGTGGTTGACCGCCTTTGGGCTGATGAGGCAAGAGCGGACTCACTCCTCCGATGGCTCACTCCGGCTTCCGCCAGCGGCATGACAGACCACGAAGTCCGAGTGGCGTTGAATGCCTCCCGCAAGAAACCGACCTTCTCGAGACAGGAAGCTATCCTGGTCGCCGAGAACGATCGACGGTACAGACTCGTGCAGGAATGGAATGCGGGTCAGCAACGCATGCAGGCGGCTGAACGCGCTGACAAGGTCTCTGGTCTCGCTCTTTCCATGCATGCGCAGCATGGCAGATCTACGAGCCCGCCCACTCGATCTAGAGTCGAGCTGGTGATAAGCAAGCACCCTAATTGGTCAGACGACATGCTCGCGATGGTGAGTTGCAGGATGGTCGGGCTCGGCATGACAACAGAGCAAATTCGGGCCTCTTGGGGCAGTCCAGAAGACATCAATCGCACCGTCGGTTCTTGGGGCGTTCACGAGCAGTGGGTCTATCACTCCCCTTATGGTCCTTACGTTTACATCGAGGATGGGGTCGTGACCTCGTGGCAGGACTGAAGAAAGAGGCCAAGCGATGACGACATTCGACAAGGTCGTGCTGCGCCATCTGATCAATCCACGAGGACAGATCAAAGTCGCCGTGCCGCCGCTCCCGAAGAAGGAGAAGGCGACGAAGCCCTGAATGGAGCCCCAATCGTCACCCGAGGCGTGTCGTTGAGACCCCCCCCACCCAACCCGCCACCTGGGGCACGGTCAAGGGGGCGTTTAGGTAGGGTCAGACGATCGGCTGGCGACAACTAGAGCGTGTATTCGCCTGAATCTATCCGCCTGGCTTGGCCGAGGGCACAGAGAGCATCAAGGATCTCTGCGACAGCATCAATTGGCGCGCGCTTGAAGCAACCAGCGACCGATGCTGCGCTTCCTCGGTACCCCTGTGATAAGAGGATGGAGCGAACTGCTTGGACCCGCTCCACTAGACCAGCGGGCCACGGCTGTTTCTCCTTGACGATTGTGCCTTGCTCCACCGCACCCTGCTTCCCCTTCCGAAGTCCAGCTATCCCGGTCTGTTCAGGGGTGTGCCGCTTCTGATAGTCGGGGCGTAGCCAATGGATAGTTCCCCGCGATTCGTCCTCGACGCATTCTCGATTCAGAGCGACCAGTCGTTCCAGAATCTCGTCATCAGAGAGCGTAATCGCCCATCCATATGCCTCGAACACCGCGGCGTCCAGGTCATCATGGAGTTGTCTCAAGACAGAGCACAGTCCCTGTTCGTTGATTCCCCTCTCAGGTGCCGTCAGGGGATCGCCCGTCCGGAGCTTCTCCAGAACGTTGTACATGGCGGTCATCGTGAGTTGCGGTGCCGCCGCTTGCCGAGTCTTGCGATGCAGGTCGAGTGCTTCTGCCACCTCTCTGATTCGGGCCTTCTTCTGCTCATCGCAGTTCGGGAACGGGAACGCGTCGAAACAGCGCGACTTGGTGTATCTGGGATCGTTGCCAACTCCGAGACGCCCCCCAGCAGCGAGAGCCCAGACGACGTGAACACGGCTCGAGAGAACCCCAAGGCAGAAGGCGTCATCGAGAGCGATGTTCACAAGCATGTTGTCCGGGAGAACCTCCGCATCCAGGAAGACAAAGAAGCGATGCTTCGATGTCTCCACCGTTGCGATGTAGCGTGACAACCCATCGAGCGCCGGGCGGAAGTTCGCTCTCGGTTCCCCGAAGCGCCACCAATTCTCGCGGTAGGTGGCCCGGTTGTTCTGATCCCTCTCCGGCTTGACGCGCTCAAAGACCCACTGGTAGACAGCCGGAAAACGCTTCTGTACCTCCTCTGCTGTGAGACCGAAAAGGTCGATGACCATGTCGCCCCTGAGCGTCTGGGCAATGTCCCGTCCGTTCCGATACGGCCTGATGTGTTTCTCCAGGCCGGGCACACTCCCCAAACCAAGACGGATGGCTTCTTCTGGGCTGACGATGAAGCCCGCGCCGTGCAGCTTCACCCCAGGACAAGACAGGCCCGCGTTAGCCATCAGCTCAACGGCACTGCCGACATCCGCTCCGACCGTCAAGTTCGAGTGGATGCGACCGACCGCCCCGTCAAACGTGACCACAGCCTCCCCGTACTTCCCTTCGCGCTCTTCCGCGACCCGGAGTAACCGGCCAGGGAGACCCGGCGTCCGATCGGCAACGGTCATCGAAATCCGCACGGCGGCTCCATCGGCCGTATCTACCCAAGGGTGATCGGGGATCGCAAAGACCAGGGAGATTCCGTCCTCGGCATCAAGGTGAGGCTGCAGCACCTGGCGGCTGAACTTCTGTCGGAGGCTGTTGGTCGCGATGAACCCGAATCGCCGCAGGCCCCGGTGGTTCGTTCCCTTCTCACTTGCGGGCTCCCTGCGTCGCATGCGCCGCGCGGCCTGATTCCACCAGTACATCACGAAGTCACACGACTCCGGCACATCGTCATAGGTGGCGCGCAGAGTCTCGGCGTACCCATCGCCGAGCGTCTCACGCATCCTCCAGTTCCCGACGAAAGGCGGGTTCCCCACGATGTAGTCGGCCTCCGGCCATTCCGCCCTACGCGGATTCAGGTAATGCAGAACCGCTGTCTGCGCGTTCTCGTCCGGAACCGCGATGCCGGTCACGGGGTGTGGCTTGTAAGTCACACCGTCCCAGCGCGTCCGCACCTTCCCGTTTTGGTCCAGGACGACCTCTTCCTTGTCGTAGGCGAGCACGGCGTCTCTACACTCTATGTTCTTGAGATCCCTCAGAACCGGCTCCGGCGGGTTGACGTTCCCATGGGTCCTGAAATGCCACTGGAGGTAGCCGAGCCAGAGGACCAGTTCGGCGATGGCCGCAGCGCGGGGATTGATCTCGATCCCCAGAAACTGGTGGGGATCAACGGTCACACCCAGCATGCCGAGCTTCTCCTGAGATTCTCCGAGATCATGGAGCATCTGGAGGACCTCGCCCTCCAGTCGCTTCATGTGATCCAACGTCACGTAGAGAAAGTTTCCGGTTCCGCAGGCAGGATCGAGCACTCGAATCGAGCAGAGTTTCGTGTGGAACTCACGAAGGCGCTGTACGGCCTCCTTGTGCTTCGCGCTGGCCCCCACTCCTCCGCTGTCCACTTGACTCTCGAGGCTCATGGCCACGGCCCGCACTGCGTCCCATTCGGCTCTGAGCGGCTCGATGATTGTCGGATGAACCAACCGCTCTACATACGCCCGAGGCGTGTAGTGCGCGCCGAGGATGTGACGTTCTCGTGGGTCGAGCGCCCTCTCGATGAGAGTTCCGAAGATCGCTGGCTCGACGCTGCTCCAGTCCGAACGCGCCGCCTCCGCGAGAAGTGACGCCTGTGCGGAGTTCAGTGGAATGGTTGTCTGGTCACGGAAGAAGCGCCCGTTGAATCGCAGGACTGTGCCCCGGATCGCAGCCGAGAATCCTCCGTGGTCCATGTCCTTCCAGAGAGAAGCGAGCATCCGGCCGAGCGTCCCCGGGTCATCTTTGAACTGCGCCAAGAGACCGCTGAAAGACTCCCGCTCCAGCAAGCCAACATCTTCTGCGAACATGGTGAAGAGGCAGCGCATCAAGAAATCCGCCACCAGACCGGAAGGATGTCCCTCGGATTCGAGCGACTTGGCGAGAAGGGCCAGTCGGTCGGCCACTTCCCGGGTCACGTTCGCCGCATAGCGACTCGGATCGAGGCTCATCGGATCCGTCCAGATGCAACGGAGACGATCGATTACTTCGGGCCGTTCGAGATCGTCCATGTAGATCCGGTGCGTCCGAGGCTCGGGGAACGGCAAGTATCCCTTCCCCATCCGCTCGAAATCAGAGTAGAGCTCGATCGAATGGCCTACATCGACGACGATCAGGAAGGGCGGCCACTCCGGAAGGGCCTTGGCGTATTGCTCCGCTTGACCACGTGCGCGGATCATTGCCTCGTCCCATCCGCGTGTTCCTCGGATCGCGGTGCCCGCCTTCCTCCGGGTCACCTGGTCGGTGGAGAGATAGTCACCATCTGCGATGTGCTTCTCGACCCCCTGCTTCGCCTCAAGGACGAAGCAATCCTTCTTGTAGAGATCTATCCTTCCCTGGGTCGTGCTGCTGTCAGAGTTGCGGAAGGTGACGGCCTTCTCGAAGACGTAGCCATTGCGCGACTCGTCTGCCTGGGTGGGTTCCGGGCGCGGCACGTCAAAAACATCGCAGAGTTCGGCCAGGAACAGGGCGTAGTTGGCGCGCTCGGCGGCCCCGGAGCGTTTCCAGCGGTCGATGAAGACGCGGGCTAAGCCGATCGGCTTGGGCTGCTCCGTCATGCGTGCCACCCCATGGAGATTGTCGTGTCGGATCTCGTCCCGGGCGCTCTTGCCAGCCATCAGGGACAGTGGCCCAATCGCTCGGTCTTACCTTCATTGTTGTCGCAAGATGCCGCACCCGATTATCGCCGAGGGATGCCCCCGGGACAAGGGCTCAGACAACGGCCGGAGGGTGCGTCAGTCCCTGTCGTCGCCATGGTGTATGCACCGTCCCCGGCCTATGTTGGCGGAGACGATCGTGACCGAGATGCTTGCCGACACATCCTTGCCGCGGTCCACCCGCAATCACAAGGTGACGCGGCGTGGCTCATCTGTCAGTAGCGGTACTCCGTTCCACGTTGACACGCGCCCACGCGGTGCGGAAGATCGCTGATAGGCAACCATCGATACCTCAGAGCAAGTGTGTAGGGAATTGTATCCAGCCACCTACCGAGCAACGCGCCCGGTCGAGACGAACGGAGGGACCGAAGAATTCGCGTCCGAGGCGAGGGGTGCTGCGGCATGATTCAAGCCTGACGATCGCCCGCACCGATATCGAGAGCTTCCTGGAGATGCCGGAGGTTGTGCTGGTCGGTCCGGCCCGGGGCGTCCCCATCGGACCACCCTGACCGGTCGACCTCCACGCCCCCGTCGGCCGCTACCGATCGTCGATTCGATACTGGGCCAACACGCATGGAATCGACCCGTTGTTCATGCGGTTGCGCTTGAAGGGCCGGAGCCGGAAGACCTTCTCGACACCCTCCTCCGCGGCAAGAACCGCGACTCGGGTCCCCGGGTGTTCCCGCAGGCGATCCCGGAACGATTGCCACGCCGGCGCGTAGGTCTCCTCGTCGCCGACGCGTATGCCATAAGGGGGATTGGTCACCACCCAGGATCCGGGCTCGATACGCATGTGCGCCACGTCGCGCACCTGGAGCCGGATCAAATCCTCGAACCCCGCCGCGGCAACATTCGCGCGGGCAGATTCGATCCACTTCGCCGAACAGTCCGCGCCGCTGATGCGTAACCCTTCGGACGGCCGGATGGCCGCTTCGGCCTCGGCCCGCAGCGCGTCGAACCGGGTTGGGTCGAAGTCCGGCCACGACATACACCCGAAGCGCTTTCGCCAGCGCGACGGAGGGGTACGGGTTGCGATCATCGCCGCTTCGGTGAGAATCGTGGCCGAGCCGCAGAAGGGGTCATGCAGCGGCGCGGCCGGATCCCAGCGCGACTGCAGCACCATGGCCGCCGCCAAGTGCTCCCGCAAACTGCTCTCGTGCGAGGCGGTGCGGTAGCCGCGCATGTGCAGTGGCGCTCCGGCTCCGTCCAAGCCCACCGAGAAACGTCGATTCTCTAGATAGCACGTGACGTAGAAATCGGCCGATTCTGTGTCAACCGAGGGACGCCGGCCCACGCTTTCCACCATCTGGTCGCAGATGGCGTCCTTGATCCGGTACAGACCGAAACGCGAGCTGCGCAACAGCGAGGAGTGAACGTTGAAGGTCACCCGAAACGTCATGTCCGGCGTCAGCCAGCGCGACCAGTCGATGGCTCGGACCACCTCGTAAATGTCCTCTTCGACCTTGATCTCGCAGAACACAAGCTCGCGAACGACCCTGGACGCGCACCGAAGGTGAATGAGCGCCAAGTACGCGTCATCGAGGGTCCCCTCGAAGCGCGCCCGACCGGGCTCGATCCGGGCCACATGAATGCCCAGAGCGCTCAGCTCGGCACTGACGAGCTGCTCTATACCTACGCCCAACGTCGCGTAGAAACGCTCCATTGCCATGAGTTTCCTCGCGTTCTCTCTCGGTGCCGAGGAGAAGCGACAACCCGCGCCAGGTCACCGCGGCCGACCAGAGCGCACGCCCCTCAAACCACTTCGAGTGACCGCCATAGTCCGAAACAGGCCATGTGGAAGGAATCCAGACCGGAGTGTAGCCGACCTTCGGGACGAGTTCGAGGTCCGTGTCGGGTCACCCGTGGGTGGTCACAGGAGTGGATGCCTCTTCGGTCGCTTTCCGTGCGGCCGGAAACGGCATCCTCTTCCGGAAGAACGAACCCCAGGAGCTCGACACAACGATGGCGTAAGCTCCCCCGTCAAGTGGACAACTCGAAACTAGAGAGTTCGGCCTCTCCGTTTGCCCCGTCCGTGGGTCCGGCGGCGTCAACACCCGCACATTCCCGTCCTCCGCAAGCTCGACACAATCCATCGGCATCGCCACCCGCACCGCGTAGCGGGCTTGCCTCTCCAGCCGCGCCGGCTCCTCCGGATCCAGCCGACCTCCGATGTGCACCGAGAAGCCCGAATGCACCCATCTGAGCAGGCTTTCCCGAAACGCCTCCGAGCCGCCGTCTTCGCCTGGCAACTGGGACAGAAGTTGCGCGTCTGGCAGCTGAACGCCAGCAGATGCTCCCACTTGCACGATGGGCAGCGGATCCGCCTCCAAAACACATCCGAGACTGGGGAGGACTCCAGAGGACTCGGGCGGACTGGAGGAATGAGCGAAGGCGTCGGCAACCGACTCCAAGACCCAGCCGACTGCCCTCCGCGCGTGTGCGGCGGTTCGTCCATCTGTTGGCCTGGCCGAGTCCCGAACTTCTCCGCGCAGACCGGATCCATGATTCTCGACAGGACTTCGGCGTGGTAATGTCCGCAAGGGAGATCCACCCAGGAGAGCCGCGGATGATCGGCGAAATCGAAGGAGTCTTGGAAGCACTCAATCGGGCGCGCGTCCGCTATCTCGTCGTGGGTGGAGTCGCGGTCGTCCTGCACGGCTATCTCCGCACGACCGCCGACCTAGACCTTGTCATCCAACTTGAGCGAGAGAACATTCTCCGAGCCATCGATGCTCTCGCCGGCCTTGGTTATCGATCGCGTCTTCCCGTGGATCCGGCATCCTTGGCCGACGCCGAGACCCGCCGGCAGTGGATCCGGGACAAGAACCTGATGGTCTTTTCGATGTGGAGCGCCGCTCACGCCGGTCTGGAGGTGGACATTTTCGTGGAGGAACCGTTCGACTTTGACCAGGTCTACTCGCGTGCCCTGCGCGTGCCTCTTGAGCGGATCGAGATCACTGTCGTCGCGTTGGACGACCTCCTCGCCCTGAAGAGAAAGGCGGGACGTCCGCTGGACCAGCAGGACGTCGCCGCCTTGGAGTCACTTCGAACAGCGGCAGGACCGGGACCACAAGAAGGAAATGATGACCAGCCCTGAGATTCGACCCACCCACGACGAAAGCGCGAGCTTCGACCGTGGCTTCGGCCGGCACGCCTTGCGGCAGGCTCGAATGGGCCTCCGTCTGACCCCTGCCGAGCGGCTTCGATGGTTGGAGCGCACCATGGATGAGCTGCGACGCCTGCTGGGCCGGGCAAAGCAGGGCCGACCAATCGGGACCTCTCCGTAGAACCCGACGCTACGCCGGCTCATCTTCTTCGTCCTCCCTGGTGCCAATCCAGGCAGCCAGAGTGGTTTCACAAGGTCTGGTATTGCGTGTCTGCAGGGTCATGACTGCGAACGAGAACTCAGCGCGAGCGGGCTCTGAGCGCCGTCGCCTGCAAGACCCATACCTCAAACGTGCCCGTTCGAAGTGATGAAAAGGCGATCCGGCTGCCATCCGGAGACCAGGCGGGGGTTATGTCTGATGTCGGGTCGAACGTCAGCTGGGTCAGATTCTCACCGGTTGCCGACATCACCCAGATCTCTGTGTTGCCCGTTCTGCTGGAGCAGAAAGCGATGCGATCAGCGTCGGGAGACCAAGAAGGGTACATGGAGTATCCCGGTTCGGTATGGGTCAGTTGAATCGCTTCCCCTCCTTCGGCCGGCATGACCCATATCTCCTGGTTCCCGGACCGGTCAGAGTCGAAGGCGATCTGCGTTCCGTCCGGCGACCAGGCAGGATCACCACTAGAAGTACTCGGCTGAGATTCGGTTAGGCTGACGGGGGTCCCACCATCGGAGGAGACGACATAGACGTGCGCGATTGCCGGATCATACATCCGGATGAGCACATAGTACGCAATCTCGGACCCGTCCGGAGACCAGACGGGTCGCTTTATGTTCCCATCATGACTGGCCAGTTTCGTGCGCTGGGAGCCGTCGACCGCGTTTAGGACCCAAAGCTCCTGCCTGCCTTCACCCTGCGGCGGCCCCGACGCCAGAGCGATCTTCTCGCCGTCAGGAGACCAGGAAGGAAACGCGTTGTTGAACCTCCAATCCAACCTCGTGACCCAGAAGGGCGTACCCCCTGTGGCGGGGATTCTGTAGATGTCGTTTCTGTGGTCGCCGAACCAGTCTGCATGAAAGGCGATCTCACTTCCGTCGGGAGACCATGTGGGACTCAAAGCGTTCCCGCAGTGTTCCGGGCAGAACGTGAGGCGCCGCAGAGACACCGAATCCGGAAGGGCGCTGATGACCGTCGACAAGGCCGACCAGTTCGGGACTCCGTCGGCCGTCTTCAGAGCGAAGAAGTAGAGCTGCCCTGATTCGAGATCCGTGATGGTGATGGATTCCCTCGTCCCCGCCGCTTGAGGCACAGGCACGCCCTGTACCTCCATCGCCACCCCCCAGGTCTCCTCCGTGATCGATGCCGTCGCATAGCGCAGGTCGTAAGCGGCCGCCGTCCCGACCGCGCCATCGTCTCCCGGAGCCGTCCAGGACACGGTCACGCCGTGGGACGTCGTGGCAGGAACGCGCAGGTCGGTGACGCGGGCCGGAGGGGTCACGTCGACGATCGTCCCTTCGGCCACGTTCGAGAGGGCGGACCAGTTGGGTCGTTGGTCCCCCGTCTTCAGGGCGAAGTAGACGACCTGTTCGGTTTCCAGGTCGTCCACCGTGAAGGTTTCAGGCGTTCCGGCGATTGCGGGCTGGGGCAAGTCTTGCACCTGGACGCCGGCGTCCCAGGTCTGATCCGTGATCAGTGCGGTGGCATAGCGCAGATCGTAGGCCGCCGCCGTTCCCTCAGCGCCGTCATTCCCGGGGGCCGTCCAGGACAGAGTCGCGCTGTGTGTCGTCGTGGAAGTGACAGCCAGGTCGGTTACCGGCCCCGGCGGGATGGCATCGGCAACGACCGCGCCGACCACGTTCGACATTGCCGACCAGTTCGGAATCTCGTCAGCGGCTTTCAGCGCGAACGAATACGCTCCATCCGGGAGCCCTACAAGATCGAGGTGCTCTGCCTCGCCCGGAGGCTTGGGGGTTGGCGGTGAAGCCACCGCCTGCGCGGAATCCCATCGGGCTTCCGTCATAGTGCTCAGGGAATACCGGATCTCATAGCGAGCGGCCTGCCCCTCTGCTCCGTCATCGCCGGGAGCCAACCAGGAGAGGGTGACCAGACGGCCCTCCGCGGGGCTCGTGATCGCGAGGCTCTGGACTGCGGCCGGAGGCGTCGTGTCGGCTTTGGGTTTGGTGGGCTTGTCATCGCTGCAAGCGGCCAGCATGATCAGGATCGTCGAAGTCCAAACTGGAACGCGCTTCATCGTGAAACCTCCGGGACAGACACCACAACATTCCCAAACGCCCGTGGTCAACCCGACGTCAGATTCCACGCCCCAGTCTCCCGGGGGACCCCTCCTACAGCAAGCTCCCAGCCCCCAAGACCCTAAGGAGAACACATCGAATCACGACCAGGGTACGCCCCGCGGCTAGATTGGCGGAATGCGGAGCGCCTCCCCCGCGACGGGTGACGATCGCTCGAAGCTCGCGCGCCGAGAAGGCTCTCCTATCTGTCAAGTCATTCGTAACACCCCCCGCACGGATAAATCTCGTACGGCAAAGGCGTGTAGGGGATTGTATCCAGCCACCTACCCAGTAACGCGCCCGGTCGAGACGAACGGAGGGGTCGAAAACGCCACGGGGCCGGCCCGAGCACCCTCGGCACCCCTAACACGGGTCGCTGGCAGCCTCGGACAACGCCCGCGGCAGCCGCACTCCCCCTCGCCCCAGCACTCAGCTCGCCTTCGCGCATGGCATTCTCCCCTGACGGTCCGCTCGCGTGCGCCGACCGCATCCTCTCTGACCCACAACATCTCCCCTCACCGGCATGACCAACCCGCCGCCTCCGGCAGACCTGCCGTATCGCCCGGCGGCCCACGACCAACAAACGGGTCCCGTCCTCCCCTCTCTCGCATCCCGGCCAGGATCCGATCCACGACCGCCGGGTCGGTGATCACAGAGACGATCTTCATCTCCACACGGCAGCGGGGACACAGAAGCGGGTCCACTTCCAGGATCTTCCGCAGCAGCCGCGCCCAGCTCGCCCGCCGCTTGCGCTGAAACCCACCATCCTCTTCCCCCGCCGAAACGCCCGTCCTTCCGACACGTCCCTGGCGCAGCAGGGCCCGCCGTTTGCGATTCGCGTAGCCCCCGTAGTAACGCACCAGGTGCCGATTTGAAACCGGCTGGACGCCGAGCTCGCTGGCGCGCTATCGTGGTGCCGTGGATGTTGTTCCACGGAGAACGAATGGAGCTGGAACAGGAAATCGTCCGGATCTTCCGGCCCGTCAGGCCGCGGCGGGTGATTCTCTTCGGGTCACGGGCACGCGACGAGGAAACCCCTTGTAGCGATGTCGACCTCATCGTGGTGTACGAGACTCGGAAGCGCTTCCTCGACCGTCTGGCAGAGCTGTACTTGCTCTGGGATCTGCCCATGGCCGTGGACATCCTGGCGTATACTCCCGAGGAGTTTGTGGAGATGTCCGGATCGAACCCGTTCATCCAGGAAGCCGTCGCTCACGGTCGGGTTCTCTTCGAGGAGGTGCCGTGAACCAGCCGCGACACGAAGCCGAACGCTGGCTGGCGCAGGCCGTGGATGACCTTGAGTTCACACGTTGGGTTCTCGCCGAAGGGCGGTACTTTGACAAGGGGTGCTTCATCGCCCAGCAGGCGGCCGAGAAGGCGCTGAAGGCGGTCCACTACCTCAAGGGCGAGCGATTGGTCTTCGGTCATTCCGCCCTCGAACTCCTCAATCGGCTGCTTCCGGAAAACCAGGAACTCGTCATCTTGCGCGAGCCGGCGCGGCTCCTCGACCGGTACTACATCCCCACCCGCTACCCGAATGGGTTGCCCGGAGGGTCCCCCTTCGAGAGCTTCCAGCGCGGCGACCTCGAGTCCGCCCTCGACATGGCGGAACGAGTCGTGGCGGAGGCGGTTCGGATCGTCAAGCCCGGGGTCTGAGCCTGCCCTGCTAGGCCGTGCGGCCGACTTCCCGGCCGACCCGAACCCGTGATACCGGCGAATGTCCACCCATGCCAACGGGAATGATCTCGAGAACGGCCACATCGCGTTCCGCACGATGGGAATTGACCGACGCCTTGAGCCGATTCGAACGTCGGGCCGACCTGTTGAGAGGCGGCGCAGCGCGCTTCTCCCCACGGGCGCTACGCCAGCAGTTCGGCGGGGTCCCGGGTGAAGAACTCATCGAGGGGAAGCCCGCCGGTGCCCACGAGTAGGGTTTGCGCGTCCGGATGACACCGGAGAAATGTGTCGAGGCCGCGGGGCTTCCCCGGCCGCCCGCTTTTCACCTCGATTGCCCACACGCCGCGCGGGGATCGAACCACAAAGTCGACCTCGTCATTGCGGTCTCTCCAGTAGTTCACCTCGTACGGCAGACCTTGGAGGTGGTTGAGCAAGTGCGCTCCGACCGCGTTCTCGACGAGACGGCCCCACTGATCGTGGGCCGCGCGGGTCTCGGCGAAGGGCCGCAGGCGAAGGGCGCTCACCAGAGCGTTGTTCCACGCGACGAGCTTCGGACTCGACCCGCGGGTTCGCGCTTCTCCGGCCGAGTACTTTTCCAACCCGGCCAGCAGAAAGGCCGAGGCCAGAAGCCGCAGATAGTGGGCGAGGGTGGTGGTGTTCCCGGCATCCTGCAATTCGCCGAGCATCTTGGTATACGAGATGATCTGTGCCGGGTGGGAGGCGGCGAAGCTAAAGAGGTGCCGCAGGAGCGTCGGCTTGGCCACCGGTTCCAGGGCGAGGACATCGCGCGCGAGAACGGTTTCCACCAGCGAGTCGAGCAGGTACGACCGCCAGGCGGTTTCGTCGCCGATCAGCGGTGCCGCCCCCGGGTATCCCCCGAAGAAGATCCAGCGATCAAGGTCCCATCCGAACGCCTCGCGGCACTCGGGCCACGACCAGTGCAGGCAGCGATGAAGGAAGAAACGTCCGGCCAGGCTCTCGGTGACTCCGCGGGCCAGGAGCAGCGCCGACGAGCCGAGAAGAAGCACGTGGATTCGACGGCCAGCCGCCCTGTCTTCGTCCCAGCAGGCCTTTACGACTTCACTCCAG
Source organism: uncultured bacterium (assembly GCA_964575675.1). GTDB lineage: Bacteria > Eisenbacteria > RBG-16-71-46 > CAIMUX01 > VGJL01 > CAZNRY01. The sequence continues at coordinate 26,212 of CAZNRY010000009.1, read as the reverse complement.
CCGCGGACTTTCTGCACCTCGTCCAGCACCAGGAGCGCGGGACCGGATTCTGCATCGCGGCGGGCCAGGTCCCATTGCCCACCGACCCATTCCGGACCAGGAGGGAGGGGAAGATCCGCCGCGGCGTACCGCACGGGTCCCGACCAGCGTTTCCCAAGGGCTCGGGCTGCCGTGGTCTTGCCGACCTGGCGTGGGCCGATGATCACCTGGATCAAGTCCGGCCCCTGGATCAGCCGCTCCAGGACTCGAGGCACGACGCTTCGTTCGATCTGCTTGTTCACGAGCGGATTAGATCAGGCGGCTTACGCCATGTCAACGAAATACTCAATGATTGAGTAAAATCACTCAATGGCCGAGCAATCAGACGTGTGGCGTCACAACCTATTGTCGTGTATGTTGTTACCGGTAACCACGGGACGCCCTCCAGATCCCTCGGACGCCCCGCGATGATCTTGTGGATGAAGGAGATCCCCGAGCCGGTCCATGTCGTCGGGGGATCTGAGCTAAGGGCCGGACCGGTCGAGCTCGTGGAAGCGCTTCACGAACGGCTCACCGAGCGCACGCGAGAAGTCCTCTAGCCATCCTTCGATCATGCTGACGTCAACCTGCGCGTTCTTCAGGAGCAGAATCCGGACGTCCTCCAGATCCCTCGGACGCCCCGCGATGATCTTGTGGATGATGAGGTCTTCCAGTGAGACGAACATGACCTGCGCTGCGCCCATAGCGACCGGTTGGGCTCGCCCAAGAGCGCCCAGTTCGTAGGTGGAGTAGGACAGGATGAAGTCGATTCGGATTCCGCTCGTAGGCTCCAGGCAGGGTAGCACCATCGACTGGCGGGTGAAGGTCTCGGGGTCAGCCAGAGGAGAAAGACCCAATCTTCCCACCACCGCGAGGAGATCCCCGAGCCGGTCCATGTCCATTCCGAGCGTGATGTCGACATCCTTGGTGAGGCGGGCTTCTCCGTAGCGCAGTACGGCCTGTCCGCCGATCACCATGTAGCGAATCCGGGCAGACTCCAGGGCGATGGCAATCTGCTCAAGAAGACGTGCGAACATTCAGAGCCTTTGCCAGGCGGACGTCCACCTCGATGCCCTCCAGAGGGTCACGCAGCGGAAGGACGCCGAAGAGGCGGGCCTCATCATAAAGAGCCTCGAAAATGCGGAGGTTCTCGAAGTGGTCCGCCGGCCTCTTCTTCAGAAGGTCTCGCTCGAAAGATGCAAACAGGCCGCTGCGTTGGATCATGGACGGAGTATACCAGAATGGGACTTGTCTGAGACAACCTCGTCGGGGGGCGTGATCCAGTCCATCCCTTCGGTTAGGATGGGCGGACCATGAACCAACACGCTGTGCCGCCTACGCAGGAGTTCCTCTATCGAATCCGGCCGTCGCGCCCGGAAACGTTGAGCGTTGGCCCGACCGACGCCGAGAGCGCGCTCATCGGGAGGCACTTCGACTACCTGGAGGACCTGACCAAGCGGGGGATTGTGCTCCTTGCGGGGCGCACCCTCAACACCGATCCGACCAGCCACGGCATTGTCGTGTTCCACGCCGAATCGGAGGAGGCCGCGCGGCGCATCATGGAGGATGATCCCGCGGTGAATAACGGGGTGATGTCGGCCGAGCTGTTCCCGTTTCGCGTCGCCCTGCGGGCCAAGGAGTAGACCCGCGCCCGGCGACATTCGGTGTCCTTTGTTAGAGGAAGGAGTCCGATCATGGGAAAGAAGGCAGCTGCTGAGTTCTTCGGGACGTTTTGGCTTGTTTTCGGCGGGTGTGGAAGCGCGGTCCTCGCGGCGGCCTTCCCGAATCTCGGGATCGGCTTCGCCGGCGTCGCGCTCGCCTTCGGCCTGACCGTTCTCACGATGGCCTACGCGATCGGCCACATATCAGGTTGCCACCTGAATCCGGCCGTTTCGATCGGCCTTTGGGCCGGCGGACGATTCCCGGCCTCCGGGCTCTTCCCATACATCGTTGCGCAAATAGTGGGAGGAATCGCCGGCGCGGGCGTTCTGTACCTCATCGCGAGCGGTGCAACAGGCTTCCAGCTCAGCGACGGATTCGCATCGAACGGTTACGGCATCCACTCGCCCGGACGTTACCCGCTCCTTTCCGGACTCGTCGCCGAGGCCGTGCTGACTTTCTTCTTCCTCGTCGTGATCCTCGGCTCCACCGACCGCCGGGCACCGGCCGGATTCGCTCCGATCGCAATCGGACTCGCGCTCACGCTCATCCACCTGATCAGTATTCCGGTCACCAACACCTCGGTGAACCCGGCGCGGAGCACCGGCCCCGCGATCTTCGTGGGCGGCTGGGCGCTGTCGCAGCTCTGGCTCTTCTGGGTGGCGCCCATCATCGGGGCGATCCTAGCCGGCGGCGTCTACCGCTGGCTGGGTGCAGAGAACGGCGCGAAGACGGCGCGATGATCTGAACCCGGGGTCGATGGGCCCTGACCAGTCACGGCTCACTGGCCGGCCGGCCCGCCGGCATGATAGACTTCTTCCGCGGGAACGAAGGGAGGAGGTTCTCATGGGATCGCGAGCTGACGATCGAAGGGTGATCGAGGTCTTCGAATGGAAGCTTGGTGAACATCGTCCCGGGTCCGGCGACAACCCCAGGACGACGCCTCTCGACACGATGCTGGTTCCCGAGGGCTGTCCGATTCCCCAGGTGGGGGACAATCTCCTGATCAACGTCCCCCACCTCGACCCCTTGCGGAACGGACCGTATCCTTTCCGGGTCATCAGCAGGGAGTTCTTCTACTTTCGCGCCCACGACGGAAGCGACAGCAGCACGCCGGCGGTGTTCACGAGAATGTGGCTTCTCGTCCGGAGGCTGACGGACGCCGAATGGCAGCGGGAGGAGTAGCCACGTCCTCTCGCCGAAGATGGAGAACTCGCACATACCCTCGCGAGGCGGGCGCAAGGTGCGCGAACCCGCGCGCGCGGACGGTCATGCAGGGGGATCGCCGCAGCGAGCTGCGCCATGCGCCGAACGGAACACCGCCGGCCCAGGACCCGCGGGGGGCGCGAGCCCGTGCGCCCGCGAGACTCGCGCCCTGTTCGACTAGCGAGCCGAGCGGGATGCACGAGGCGGGCGCCCCGCGCATCAACGAACCAGCGTCAATCTTCTCGTAATCTCCCGCCCCCCGGCGGATAGCTTGCAGAAATAGACCCCCGCGGAGACATCCCGCCCGGCATCGTTCTGGCAATCCCAGGCGACGTGCTTGCGTCCCGGGGCCGTCTCGCCGCGGACCAGGGTCCGGACCAGCCGGCCATCCACGCCGAAGATCTCCAATGTCGCGATCCCGCCCGCGGGGATTGTGTAGGAGATCGTCGCAGTCCCCTTCGCCGGATTGGGCCGCGCGTCGTCGAGTCCAAGGATCAGTCCCGCCGCCTGCTCTCCCACATCGACCGGGCTGAACAACCCCTCTATCTCGAAGTCGTCGATCCCCGCCTCGACGAGAGACCCGCCCGCCCCCACGTCATCCGCGACGAAGCGGAAGACGATCTGGCTTGTGAGGGTGACGTAGCTCTCGATCAGGAATGACCTCTGCTGCCAGCTGTTCGCCGAGGTTGTCGTTCTCTCCAGATCGACCCAGGAAGTCCCGCCGTTGTTCGAGATCTGAACGAGCCAGGTATCCTCGTTCGGGTTGTTCCCAAGATTGTTCGTGTACCACCGCCAGTAGACCACACGGGGCTGATCGACCCCGGTGAGATCGAAGACGGGGCTCTTCAGTGTCGTCTTGCCGCCGTCGACGTCGGCCTCACCCACCGCTCCACCGACGCTACCCTGACCGGTCACGAAGCAGATCGTTCCGGGTGCGGCCGTGTGGTCGTCCTCCGGCTGAGCCTGCCCTCCCGCGGTCGCCGTCGTTCCGATCGGGTCGACGCGAACCCACCGCCCGAGCGTGGCGGTGTCGTCCGTTGCGGAGAGACTCCAGCCGTAGTCGGTCTCGACCTCGTCGTAAAAGAAACTGCCGACCTTGAGCTTGAAGCCCGATTGCGCCGCATAACCAAAACCGGCCGTAATCGAGAGCGTGAGCGGGAGGATCTCCCCGTCGACGGCGAGCGACGAAACGGCAACCCGGTAGGCCGGGGCGAGCGGCCCCGAGCCTCCGGCCGCGATCAGGACGGCGCTTCCGGACCCATCGATCACGGTGAGATCGGAGCTTCCCGATGAAAGAACGGCGGCAATCCCCGCCGCATCTTGTTCGCCCACATTTCCAAGCGTCACCGGAATCAGAAGGATCTCGCCCGGATCGGGCACGCCGTTGCCGTTCCCAAAGGTCGCATCGTCGATCCCGTGCGACCGATAGGCCAGCGAGGGCGCGGCCGCTTGCTCGGAGAAGTTGATCACGTGCTGGCCCGTGCCGTCCGTCATCGTGAGCGTGAAGGGGAGGTTCTCGCCGTCCGCAACGTCCCCGGCGAGGGCGATGCGCAGGGCGGTCAGGTTGATGCCCTGGCCGCCGGGGGCGATGTCGTTCCACGACGCCGACGAATCGAGGATCGTCACCTTCGTGCTCTGCGTGGTCAGGACCCCGCTCGGGTTCGACGAGACGGCCTGTCCGACGTTGCGGACCGTCACCCAGAGCTCAATCGTCTCCCCGGGATTCGGCATCCCATCCCCGTTGCCATTCGACCCACCCGTCTGATCGTCATCCGTCAGAACGCTCCCCATCGTGAGGAACGACCCGGGCGACTGGAACGGCACCGCCGTCACGGCAACCGCAGCCAGATTGGCCTTCGCGCAGTTCAGGATGTAATCGTGCGGATACTGCTCAATCCGGTCGTTACAGGTGTGATACCAGGGACAGAAGTCGCTTCCCCACGCCTCGTCCTCGATCGAGCAGATGGCCTTGTAGCCGTGATTCCAGAAGGACGCGTGGTCGCTGCCCGTCAGTGCCTCGACCACGACGACAGGCTGGATCAGGTTCGTCACGTAGTCGTTGATCGCAGTGCTGAGGACCGTCGCGAGACTCTGCGAGGCTGTGTTCGTGTAGATCACGAGATCCGGAGGCGCGGGATCCGTTCCCCTGTATGCGATCATGTCGCAGTTGAACACCCCGAGGATGTTCTCGCCCAGCGCGGCAACGTCAGCTGCATAGGCCGCCGAGCCGAGCAGTCCCTGCTCCTCTCCGTTGAAGAGAGCGAACTTGATCGTGTAGTCATACTGATATTGGCTCATGACGCGGGCGGCTTCGATAACGGCCGCGGAACCGCTTCCGTTGTCATCGGCTCCCGGCGAACAGATCGTGGGGGTGGGGGAGGTCGCGTCGAGGTGGCCGCAAATGTAGACGACCTTCGTCGAATCGACAACCCCGGGAATGGTGGCGATGACGTTCCGGCGCGTGCCGCTCTGCTGGTAATAATGGAAATCGGCGCGGATCCCGAAGGAACGGAGCTCGTCGAGAATCCACTGGGTCGCCGTATCGTTCTGGGGAGATAATGTATAACGCACCTCGAAATCGTCCAGGGTCTGCCAGGTAGCGTCGAGGTTCGTCTGGGTCAGGCCGGCGACCATCGCCTGAATCAACGGATCGACGGTCCGGATCTCCTCGGGCGCGGGCGGCGTCTCGACAGCCCAAGGAATAGGCGTCCGGCTGACGCGCACGGCCTGCTGGAGTCCCTTCATCGATTCGGCGGACTCGAGGGTTAACTCGGGGGTCGAGCCGTCGGTGCCGATGAAAACCTCGTGACCGGCGCGCAGCAGCACGCGGGCGTGTGAAACGAACTGCGCGCGGTCCGCATCCTCAACCAGATAGACCCAGAGGGTCTCCGCAGTTCCGACATCGATTCGCGTCGCTCCTCGTGCGACGGCGTAGGCCGCGGGCGGCTCACTAAGCCCGACGAGCCGGCCCGCCATCCCGTCGTAGTAGAGATCTCCGGCCGGGCCCTCCCGATCTAACGCGGCATCTTTGGGAACAAAAATCGAAACGGATTCCGCGGAGACGGCCTCCGCACCCACCGCCACCAAGGAAAGGATTCCCAACAGGACGAAGAAGAGAGACGACGCGTGAGCAAGAAGGGAACGGCCGTGATGCGAGGACATCGATTCCTCCCTCAGTGGGTGCGACGAAAGAGCGTGCCTGGGCGGGGCAGGACGTCCGGTCCAGGCCCCGGCTGAATCAGACCGTCTATTATCTTAACATTTCAGGCGTTGCGCCGGCCAGAACCTGCTACCGAGTGCTCCGCCGCATGGTCGGACTTGAGAGCTCTCTCTTCTCTTCGAGACCTCGTCCGTAGATGTAACGCATTGCATAGAAACATGTTATGCCTCGCGCCACCAAAAGGCGAGCGCCGGAGGCTTTCGGGCGCCCTTCCCTGGCAATGGGGCATGCCATCACCCCATCGGCAAGGTAAGCTGACGCAGGAGGGACTGTCGCCATGGGCTTTCTTCAACTTCTGACGCTCTCGATCCTGACCATCGCCGAGACCGGCGTAGGCCCCATCTTGAAGGGCGTCACGCCGCCCGATGGGTTCGTGGTGGCCGACTCGGTCGCCGTCTACAAGGCCGATCGTCTCTGGGACTACATCGACGGCGCGGCCGACGCGTACCTGCGGCGCGGCGTTGTCGAGACGGCGACGATCTCCTTCCGCCGGCCGGAGGCCGATCTGCCCTCCGTCACGATCGATATCCACCGATTTCTCGACCCCAAGGGACCGCTCGAGATGTTCTTCGCGGAAAAGAGCCCCGCCGCGGAGATCTTGCCGCTCGGCTCCGGCGGCGCCTGGCAAGAGGGGCTACTGACGTTCTGGGACGCGACCTACTACATCAGAATCGTGAGCGACAGCCCGCGCGATTCGACGATGCTCTTCGCGAAGGCTCTCACGCACGTTCTCCCCACGAAGGCGGACGTTCTTCCCGTGTTCCGCCTGTTCCCCTTCGAGAACCGAATCGATGGCAGCGAAGCGCTCCACGTGCGCGAGTTCCTGGACATTCCTCACTTCGACTATATCAACACGGTCCGCTATCAGGACGATGCCGGGGGGTACCAGCTCTTTTTGGGGCCGAACCGACCACCCACATGGGTGTCGAACCTCGGAGACAAGGGGAAGGTGAAGGCTTCGCCGATCGAGACGAGCCCCATCCACCTGATCGATCTGGCGGACGGACGGAATCTGATCGTTTTCTACATCAAGGGATCCTCCTATCTGATGGGCTATGTCGGACAGAAGCCCGATTCCACGAGGACCGGTGTCATCAGCCGCTGGGTGGAGATGTTCCAGGAGAAGTGACATCGATCGGGGTGCGGGCGGCAAGAGATGCAAATCGGGGCAAGTAGAGAGAAGGACGCACGGCCGGTCGCGGGACGCCGTTCGAGCCGGCGCGAGGCGATCCGGGTCGTCTACCGGAAGCAGGTCGCCCTCCTGCCCCTTGTCGGGCTCATCCCCTCGTTTCTCCTCGCGACCTATTCGCTCACGCTGCCGTGGGCGCGGGGGCGCGCGCTCATCGTTCTTACGATCTCCCGCAGTCCGGGCGCGGCGCTGATGCTCGCTGTGACCCTGGCTGGAATGGTCGCGGCGAGCGTGGCCGTAGCGACAAGGGCCCGCCGGCGGGGGTTGGCGGCGGCTGTTCATCTCGCGACCGGGGCGCTGATGTGCTTGGTCGCGTATGTCGCCTTCTCGATGATCCGACATGCCGGCGTGCGGCTCCTCGGGGTGATTCCGATCGCGACGGTTCGGCCGGCAAGCGGACTGACCATCTTTCTCATCGCATCCATCCTGGTCGCGCTTCTCGGCATGATCGAGCTCGCCTTGTGGCACCGGAGACGCGGGCGAGTCGGCGCGCACGGACGCAGCCGGGCCGATAGTCCGTCCGCCGGGAAATCTTGAACGGCTCGGTCGACGGACGGATAATCGTCCGCGGGAAGCGGAAACGGGAAACCGTGGGGAGGAGGTGGCCGCATGACCAGAGGACCCGCACCGCCCGACTACATCAGCGACTTGACCGTTTACGCCCCGGGCAAACCGATCGAGGAGGTCCGGCGGAAGCTCGGGATCGCGGATGAGATCGTCAAGCTCGCATCGAACGAGAACGCCTGGGGACCTTCCCCGAAGGCGGTTGCGGCGATCCAGGCTGCCGTCCCGGGCCTTCATCGATATCCCGACGGGGGCGGCTACTACCTCCGCAAGGCGATCGCGGAGCGGACCGGCGTGCCGCTCGATGCGGTGATCCTGGGCAATGGATCGACTGAGATCATCGAGATGCTCGCTCGCGCGTATCTGGCCGACGGCGACGAAGCCGTCTTCTCGCAGCAGTCGTTCGTGATGTACCCGATCGCCGTCGCGTCGGTGAACGGCAAGGGAATCGCAGTTCCCGCCACGACCGATCGCAGGCACGACGTGGATGCGATCGCCCGCGCCGTCACACCGCGCACGAAGCTCGTCTTCATCGCGAACCCCTCGAACCCCACGGGAACCTACATCACGCGCGCCGAGATGGACGCCCTCCTGGGCGCCGTGCCCGATCGCGTCCTCATCGTCGTCGATCAGGCGTACTTCGAGTACGTCGGAGCCCGCGACTACCCCGACGCGCTCGACGATCTCCGCGCGGGCCGCAACGTGATCGTGCTACGGACGTTCTCGAAGATCTACGGCCTCGCCGGGATCAGGATCGGCTACGGTTTCGCCCACCCCGACGTGATCGCCGTCCTGAACCGCGTCCGGTCTCCCTTCAACACCTCACAGCTCGCGCAGGCAGCCGGGTTGGCCGCCATCGAGGACAAGGGATGGACCGATCGTTGCCGGGAGGAGAACGCCAGGGAGCGCTTGCTGCTCGAGTCCGAGCTCTCGAGGCGCGGCCTCCGCTTCACGCGGTCGGTTGCGAACTTCGTTCTGGTCGAGTTCGGGAGCGACGCGCTGGCAATCATCAAGGAGCTCGAGAAGCGAGGCGTGATCGTCCGGCCCGTGGGCGGACCGGGTCTGGCCGGGTGCGGGCGGGTGAGCGTAGGGACGCGGCGCGAGAACGAGCTGTTTTGGGCGGCGATGGATCAGATCATGGCGGGACGGACCTAGCGGATGCGCGTGCCGGGCGGCCAGCCGGGAAACGCCCGATTCGCATGCCCCCCGCGGCCCTCAGCGGGCGTGATTGACGGGCCGGTCGACAGTGAAGGAGGCAACCGTTGACGCTCGACCACAACAACAGGGCACGTCTCATCGCGGGGTGCATCTCTCTTGTCGTCGGCACCCTCCTGATGGGAGCGAAGTTCCTCGCCTACAAGATGACCGGGTCCTCCGCGATCTTCTCCGACGCGCTCGAGAGCATAGTCAACATCATGGCGGCGGCCTTCGCGATCGGGAGCATCCTCTTCGCCGGCCGGCCCGCCGACCGAGGCCACCCCTATGGCCATGGGAAGATCGAGTTCTTCTCGGCTGCATTCGAGGGCGGACTGATCTCCTTCGCCGCGATCGCTATCGCCTATGAAGCGATCCGGAGCCTGCTGCACGGCGTCGAGCTCCGGCAGATCAATATGGGACTCACGATCACCGCCGGCGCCGGCATCGTGAACCTGTTCCTCGGCCTATTTCTCGTCCGCACCGGAAGGCGTACCAACTCGCTGATCCTCGTCGCCGACGGCAAGCACGTTCTCTCCGACTTCTGGACCACGGTCGGCGTGGTGGTGGGGCTTGCGCTCGTTCGCATCACACGGTTGCCGTGGCTCGACCCGGTCGTGGCGCTCGTCATCGCCGTCAACCTCGCGCGAACCGGTTTCCAGCTCGTGCGACACTCCGCTCGCGGCCTCCTGGACGAGGAAGATTCCGATCTCCTACAGAGAATCCTCGCCGCCGGGGAGCGGGTGCGCGATCCGGGGATCATCAGGATCCACCACCTCCGGGCGATTCGCCTCGGACGATTCACCCACGTCGACGCCCACATCGTCGTGCCGGAATTTTGGTCGGTCGGTGAGTCCCACGACCACACGGACGCCTTCGAAGCGAAGCTCTTCGCCACGTGCCAGATCGAGGGCGAGGTGATCTTCCACACCGACCCTTGCAGACGGATCTACTGCGAGGCCTGCGACCTCCCTGATTGCGCGATCCGGGAACGCGTGTTCGTCGGGAGGCCGGTCCTCACCCTCGACGAAGCAACCCAGCCAGACGCCGAACCCGGCGTGCCTCCGCCGATTCCGACCTTGGACGCGCGGCGGCCGGAGGGTTAGCATCTCCGCCCCCCGGAACCCGCAACAGGTCGACGGGACCGGACGAAGACCTCGCCGGCCGGTACTACATCGACGATCTTCAGGTGACCGACAGCCCTGCAGCCGTTCCGGCGGAGAGGCAATCGTGGGGTGCGGTGCGGGGATTGTTCCGGCGCTGAGCGTCGCCGGGAGTGGGCGGCAGGCGCGATCCTGACCTGCAATTGACGACCCCGCCGCCGCGTGAGCGAGCGTGACCGATTACTCCTGCGGGTCGTCCCCTTCCCTATCGGTCGCACCCCCACGTCCACTCTTCCCGTCGATCAGGAACTTCCTCCCGCTGATCGGCATCATTTCCGCGCCCGGGTGGCGCGCCGTCACGTACTCGTAGAGCACGATCGAGCAGGAAATGTTCACGTTGAGGCACGGGACGAGGCCGAACTGCGGGATCATCAATTTCCGCGGACAGAGCGCGAGGAGTTCCTCGCTCAGCCCGCGCATCTCGCTCCCGAGGACGAAGAGCGGCCGCGACGGGAAGTCGAACCGGTCCAACCGCTCCGCCTCGGGATGGATCTCGACCGCGACGGCCTCGTAGCCGGAATCCGGCAGCCACGCGCCGAAGGCGGCCCGGTCCTTGAAATGGCGGAACTTCTCGAACCGCTCGACCCCGTGGCTTCCCGCTCCCTGAAATTTCGACGATCCGATCAGGATGATCTCGCCGCAAAGGAAGGAATGCGCGGTGCGGATCAGGTTGCCGATGTTCATCTCTTTGTCGGGGTTGTCGATCGCCACCGCATACGGGAGGCGTCTCTCGTCGAGTCGCCGCTTGAGATCGGCTCGACGGGGATTCAGGTTCCGCAGGAACTCCTCCTGCCTCTTGGGATCGAATCGCGCCACGCGGCCTATGATACCCTTCTCCGGACGGGAGGTCTTGAAGATGCCCTCACGAACCCGGCCCGCGCCCGAGGCGCGGTTCTGGCAGACCGAGCCCGACGGACGGATCCTCTGCACGCTCTGCCCGCGATACTGCCGCATCGGCGAGGGCCAGGCCGGGTTCTGTTTCGTGCGCCAGAACGATTCGGGCGTCTTGCGCAGTCTCGGCTACGGACGCCCCACCGGGTTCGCCGTCGACCCGATCGAGAAGAAACCGTTGAACCACTTCCTTCCGGGGACGGCGATTCTCTCTTTCGGCACGGCCGGATGCAATCTGGGCTGCCAGTTCTGCCAGAACTGGGACATCAGCAAGGCGCGGATCGACGAACACCGAAGCCTCGAAGCGACACCGGAGCAGGTCGTGGATCTCGCCGAGCGCGACGGCTGTCCATCGATCGCCTTCACGTACAACGATCCGATCATCGTCGGCGAGTTCGTGATCGACGTCTCCCGCATCGCGAGGGAACGCGGGATCCGCTCCGTGATGGTCACGAACGGCTACATCACCCCGGAGGCCCGCGGCGAAGTGTTCCAGTTCATCGACGCCGCCAACGTCGATCTGAAGGCGTTTTCCGACGAGTTCTACCAGAAGGCGACGCTCTCCCACCTCGCGCCCGTGCTCGACACGCTCGTCTGGCTGAACCGCGAGACGGAAGTCTGGGTCGAGATAACGACCCTCCTGATTCCAGGGATGAATGACAGCGAGGACGAGATCGGGCGCGAGTGCGACTGGATCGTGCGCGAGCTCGGCCGCGACGTGCCGCTCCACTTCACCGCGTTTCATCCCGACTACAAGATGACCGCGATCCAGGGGACGCCGGTTTCCACGCTCCGGCGCGCCCGCGAGATCGCCCAGGGGCGCGGGCTCAAGTTCGTCTACCTCGGAAACATCGCGGACGAGCAGGGCCACGCGACCTGGTGCCCCGGGTGCGGCAAGGCTCTGATCGTCCGCGACTGGCATAGCGTTCGCAGCAACACGCTGAAGGATGGCGCCTGCCCCGGCTGCGGGACCGCGATCCCCGGCAGATTCGAGTAGGGGCGCTCGAGGTCGCGGGCGCGAGCGCCGGATGCGCTGGTTCTTCCTGAGGGACCGGCGCTCGCACGGGGCAAACCGACCATCCTGGCTCGCGCCTGCGGCTCGCTTCGCGCGACGGCCGCAGGATGATCTCGAAGGTCTAATCCGCGCGGCGAGCAGCTCCCTCCAGAAGAACCAGCGCATCCGACGCCTGTCACACCACGTCAGTCCGTCCCGCTTCCTGCAGGACCCGCTCCTGACACTCCTGCGTCAGCTGGTTCGTGTAGAGGGCAAAGTAGCGCCCGCGCCGCCGCATCAACTCGTCGTGGGCACCCTCCTCCACGACCCGCCCCTTGTCGATCACGAGGATCCGGCTCGCCGAGCGAATGGTCGAAAGCCTGTGCGCGATGATGAAGCTGATCCTTCCCTTCAGGACGCGCTCGACCCCTTTCTGGATGAGCCGCTCTGTTTCCGTGTCCACGGATGAGGTCGCCTCGTCCATGATCAGGATCTCCGGTTCGGCAAGAATCGCACGGGCGAGCGCGATGAGCTGCTTCTGGCCGGTCGACAGGCGGTTTCCTCCTTCGCCGACCTCGGTCCCGTAGCCCTGTTCAATCGCCGTGATGAAAGAACCCGCGTTCGCCAGCCTCGCCGCCTCGGCCACCTCCTCATCCGTTGCCGTCAAGCGCCCGTATCGGATGTTATCTCGGATGCTACCGCTGAAAAGATGCGGCGTCTGGAGCACCACGCCCAGCCTCGACTGAAGTCGCGTGAGACCCAGCTCGCGATAGTCGCGCCCATTCAAGAGGATCGTGCCGCTCGTCGGTTCGTAGAAACGCGAGAGGAGGCTCACGATCGTGCTCTTGCCGCTCCCCGTCGGACCGACCAACGCGATCGACTCCCCAGGGCCGACCGTCAGGTTGAACTCGGCGAGAACGCGCTCCCCCTCCTTGTATGCGAAGGAGACATTGCGGAACTCGATCGATCGGACCTTCTCCTCCGGCTCGCCGCCGTTCGCAATCCGCTCCGCCACAGCGGGCGAATCGGCGATCTCGGGCACCGTGTCGAGCAATCCCTGGATCCTCTCGGCCGAAGCCTGCGCCGCCTGCAGTTGCGTAAACCGCTCGGCCATCTCTTGCACGGGCATGTAGAAGAAAGTCGCATACTGCATGAATGCGACGAGGGTTCCCAGGCTCATCCCTCCGCCCAGAACCACGCCCCCCTTCCAGAGCGCGAGTCCTACCCCAACGCTTCCCAGGGTGATCACGATCGGAAGATAGACCGCGGCGAGTAAGGAGTTGCGGACCGAGTGTCCGTACATCTCTCCCGACTGGACCTGGAACTCGCTCAGGTTCCCTTCCTCGCGGACCAGAGTCTTGGTGGTCCGCACGCCCATTATCGCCTCGTTGAAGCTCGCCGTGAGCTGCGAGTTGGTCTTCCGGACGGCGCGCTGCGTTGTGAGGAGCCGCCGCTGGAAGTAAATGCTGACGATCGTGAGCGGTGGCAGCGTGGACATCACGAACAGGGCGAGCTTCACGTTCAGGTGAAGCATCATGATGCTCACGCCGATGATCAGCGTCGTTCCCCACACGAGATCCAGCAGAAACCACGGGATGATCCCGGAGACCCGATCGCAGTCGGAGGTCAGGCGGGCCATCAGCCAGCCGACCGGCCTGCGATCGTAAAATGAGAACGACAATTCTTGAAGTCGGGCGAAGGCCGCCTTGCGAAGATCGAACGCAAATCCCGTCGCCGCCTGGCCGGCCGCCACGATAAAGTACCAGATCAACGCGGCCATCGCGGCGATCAGCCCCGCGTAGAAGAGGCAGTACCGCGCCAGCTCGCCCTCCGCGCCGCGCGCCGTGGCCTCGTCGATCAGAAGCCCGGTAACGCGGGGCAAGAGCGCGTCGATCCCCGCAACGATCAACCCCGCGGCCGCAAGACCACCCAGGGGAGTCCTGTATGGACGCGCGTGGGCGAGGATCCGCCGCCAGAGGCGGAGATCCAGATGCCGGCGCTTCTGTTCCTCGTTCAGTTCATCCTGAGACATCTTCTCGTCCTTTCTCGTCGGCCCGACGGACCGGGGACGCAAGATCGTCTCCGGTCCGAGCGGACGTCATCCGGGCTGGGGGACCCGTGCTCGATCCCGTTCGAAGGGCCCCCCCAATCTCCTCATCGATGTCGGTCTGGATTTGCCAGAGCCTTCGGTAGAGCCCCTCTGCTGCGACAAGGCTCTCGTGCGTTCCAGCCTGGACGACCCGTCCGTTCTCCAGCACCAGAATCCGGTCCGCGTGCATCAGGGTCGAGAGCCGGTGCGCGATGACGATCGTGGTGTGTCTACCGCGGCGTTTCCTCAGCGCATCGAGGATCATCGCCTCCGTCTCCGTGTCGACCGCGCTCAAGGCATCGTCGAGGATCAGGATCGAAGGATCTTCGAGCAACGCCCGCGCCAGCGCCACGCGCTGCCGCTGCCCGCCCGAGAGGGTGACGCCGCGCTCTCCCACGAGGGTCTCGTATCCTCGCTCGAAATCGAGAATCGCGTCGTGCACGCAGGCCGTGACGGCCGCGTCCGTGATCTCATTCTCGGCCGCCGCCTTCCGTCCCAGCCGGATGTTCTCGCGCAGGGTCTTCGAGTAGAGGAACGGCTCCTGCATGACGACCGCGATCTGTGAGCGGACCGTTTTGCGCGGGACGCAAGTGATGTCGCGTTCGTCGATCGCGATAGTCCCCGAGTCCGGGTCGTAGAACCGCAGGAGCAGATTCACGATCGTCGACTTGCCCGAACCGGACGGCCCGAGCAGCGCCAAGGTCTGCCCCGGCAGGACCGTGAAGGAGACATCCTGCAACACGGCGGTTCCGTTGTGCGAGAAGCTCACCCGATCGAAGGTGATGCGCCCGGCAGCGGCGGTCCCGCGGGCAGGCTCCGCGTCCACCTCCGGTTCCGTTTCCCTGGGGGAATCGAGGATCTCCGCGATCCTCCCGATCGCGACCGTCGCCTTTCCGAGCTCCGTCAGGATTCGTCCCATCATCCGGATCGGCCAGATGAACATCGTCACGACCGCAAGGAAGAAGTAGAACGCCCCGACCTTGATCTGGCCCGTCGCGAGCCAATATCCGCCCGCGGCAAGGACCAACGCCTTCTGTCCCATGCAGACGAAGTCGGACGTCGACCAGTACCAGGCCATCAGCCTGTAGAGTCGATAGTCCAGGTCGCGGTGCGTCCGATTCTTCTCCTCGTACTTCTGCTTCTCGTATTCCTGCCGCGCGAAAGCGCGCACGACGCGAATCCCGGTCAAGTTCTCTTGCAACGTGCTGGTCATCCGCCCTTCCGCCTCGTCGACGAGCTTGAACGACGCCCGAACACGCCGGAAGAAGATCACCGAGAAGAGTACGATCGGCGGCACCGTGACCACCGAGACGAGCGTCATCCGCACATCCAGCGCCAGCATCAGCGGGATCGGGACGATCATCATGATCAGCGCGCGTCCGATCTCGACGACCTGGTTCGCGAGAAACGCCCGCAGGGTCTCGACGTCCGAGGTGCAGCGCTGCACCTGGTCGCCCGTTTTGGCCTTGTCGTGGTAGGCGCAGGGGAGATGCTGGAGCTGGTCGTAGAGACGATCGCGGACATTCCGCGCGATCGCCTCGCTCGCCGTCGCCGACCATCGCCCCCGAATGTACGTGAACAACCCGGCGAACGCCGTCAAGCCGAGCACGGCGGCTCCCGCGATCCAGAGGTGGGCGCGAAGGAACTCCCGCCCTCCGCCCAGACGCAGAGCGGTCCGCACCAGGACGCTCTTCTGCTCCGGGTCGTTCGAGAGAATCCCGTCGATCACGACCTGCGGAACGAGCGGGACAAGATACATGAAGCAAGAGGCGGCGGCCATCGCTCCGATCGCCGCTCCGTAGCGGAGCCGAGACCCCTCCATCAACCGCCAGATCATCCGATACTTCGAGCTCATCGCGACCTTCCCGTTCGAGGGTCCAATGCCAAAACCTTCGTTTGCTTGGTCGGTGCCGGGTCCGGCGACGAGCGGGGCGTACAAGGGAGCAGGAACAAGAAGACCCGCTCGATGCTCCGGAGCGGGTCAGCACGAGAAACCTACGAGGTCAGCGCGCTATGCACCCGCTCCTTCGGCCCTGCCGCAGAGGACATCTGCCGGATATGCCTTGAAATTGCGGATGCTCACGTAAGGACCTCCTTGCCTCTCTTGCAAGTACCGAGATGGGGGGAACGTTAGCGCGGGAGCGAAGGGCTTGCCAAGCCATTTTTTCACCGCGGTTCGTCTTCCGGGGGCAACCCGCCCCGGACGCTCGGGCCGGGCCTCCTCCTCGCCGCCCGGCGAGCTTGACGGACGCTTTGGCCGGTGGGATTTTGGCGGACGCTTGGTGGATTGCGCCCCCGCTCCCGATCCCCTATCCTGCACCGCGGACCCTGGCAATCCTCAGGATTTCGACCCTACCGATAGGAGGCCGCGATGAAGTCCCTTCCCCTCGCAGCAGCATGTGCGCTCCTGATCGCCGCCGCGTCTCTGCCCTGCGCGGCCGAGCAGGCCTACCTGACCGCGACCTTCGATGACAAGACGATTGACGCCCCGATCGGGACGGCCGGGCCCGAGGCGGGAGAGCCCGCCTGGTTCGACGCGAACCTGTCGGCCATCGTCCGATCGGCGCCCTTCGCCACTCCTTGCCTGGAGCTCCAAGGGGGCGACGTGGACAACAGCTACATGGCCGGCTTCGAGTTGGTGGGCGGCGATGTCACCACGGGATTGGTCGTCATCATCACCGACTTGTGGTTCGAGCCGATCGCTCCGAGCCATCGTTTCGGCCTGCGCGTGCAGAGCGCGAACTTCTCGCCGACCTTCCTAAACGTCTACTTCGAAGAGAACGGCAATGTTGAAATCTATGACTTCCACTCCAGCCCGGGCGTGGTCGCCACTTACGCCACGGGGCGTTCCTATCCGGTCATGATCGCCTTCAATCAGGACGCCCGCACCTATTCGGTTTGGCTGGACGGCGTGCAGGTCGTCACCGACAAGGAGCACGGCGTTAGCACGGGGGGAATCGGCCTGATCATGCCGATGTGCCAGCCGGGCAACTCGCCCGGCGCCAAGTTCTGGATCGATCAGATCCGCGTGCTCGACTGGCTTCCGCCCGTTCCGGTTGAATCGATGAGCTGGGGCGAAGTCCGTGCGCTGTTCCGGAACTGACGTGAAGGAGACCCCGATCATGAAGCTCGCTGCACTGCGGAATGGGATCGCGAGGATCGACCATCCTGTCCGACTCGTGGCCCTGCCTCTTCTCGCCGGCGTCCTCGCCTGCCTCTCCGGTTTCGCCTGTCCGGCGCGATCCGAGCCTCCGGCCGACAGCAAGGCATGCGTGGAGTGCCATTCGAAGTCTTCGCCTTCCTTGGTGCGAGAGTGGGAACATTCCCGCCATTCGGGCGCCGCGATCGGATGCTACGACTGCCATCGCGCCGCCGAGGGGGAGCCTGATGCATGGCGGCACCAAGGCGTCTGGATTTCGATCTTGGTCACGCCGCTGGACTGCTCGGGATGCCACGAAAGGGAGTTCGCCGAGTTCAGCAGCAGCCACCACGCGAAGGCGGGTGAGATCATCGCGAGCCTCGACAACGTCCTGGCCGAGAAGGCCTGCGGCATGCCGGGCAACAACGCCGACGCGGTCAACGGATGCTGGCAGTGCCATGGGTCCATTGTGGGCTTCGAGAAAGACGAGAAGGGCGCAGTGCGACGCATCGGCGCCGAGGGAAAACCTGTCCTGTCCGCCGATACCTGGCCGAACTCGGGCGTGGGCCGCCTGAATCCAGACGGTTCCAAGGGTTCCTGCCACGCCTGCCACTCGCGCCACGATTTCAACGCCAAGTTGGCGCGCAGCCCCGAAAACTGCGGCAAGTGCCACATGGGTCCGGATCACCCGCAGATCGAAATCTTCAACGAGTCGAAACATGGAATCGCCTTCCACGCCAACCGCGAACGCATGGGCATGGAGAAAGAGGGCGACTGGATCCTCGGCCGGGACTACTCGGCGGCCCCGACCTGCGCCACGTGCCACATCGGCGGCTACTTGACGGCGGACGGCACCGTGATCGGCAACAGCCACGACGTCGGCGAGCGCATCTCCTGGACGCTACGACCAATCGTTTCGACCAAGCTGAACCTCGTCGTCTTCGAGGATGGGTTCAAGGAGGACTACCCGAGCACGCGCCTTCTGCCAAACGTGGGGGAGACGGTAGCCACCCAGGAGAAGTACGTCGACGGCGGCGTCATGAAGACCCGCGAGGTTCCCCGCAAGGTTGCAAGAGTCCGGCAATGGGAGAGCCGCCGAGACGAGATGAAACAGGTCTGTGCGAACTGCCATGCCACGAGCCACGTCGATAACTTCTACAAACAGTTCGACGACCTCGTCGTCTTGTACAACGAGAAGTTCGCCAAGCCGGCAAAGGGCCTTATGGACGCCCTGCAGACGGACGGCGTCTTGAATCCCCGTTCGCCCTTCGAGACGAAGTTGCAGTGGGTCTTCTACGAGCTATGGCATCACGAGGGTCGCCGCGCCCGGCACGGCGCCTCCATGATGGGACCCGACTACACCCACTGGCACGGGATGTATGAGGTGGCGAAGCACTTCTACACCGAGTTCCTTCCCTTGGTGATCGAAACCGCCGAGGGGCACTCTGCGGAGATGGGCAAGACGTACAAGGCGCGCGTGGAGCGGCTTTTGGAAGAAGATCAGCACGTCTGGCTGAAGGGACTCAGCCAGCAGGAGGTCGATGATCTGAAAAAGACATACCAACAAAGGTACCGGGAGAAGAACTGATTCAGCTCCCCGGATCCATTCCGAATAGAGTCCGGGAGACGCTGTCCAGCATCTCCCTCAGGGCCTTACGAAGCCGCTCATCGTCGGACGATTCGAGCATGTCGACGATTCGACAGACGATCACCGTCGCCAGATCGCGGCCGCTGAATCCCTCTTCCCCGGAGAACCGGTCCGGGCCCGCATCGTACGCCCGTCGCGCCAGATCGGTGATCTCGTCCGCCGACCCCCCGCGTATCGCTCCGTCCAGCTTCTTCAGATCCCGACCAGCTCCCTGGACGCGGCCGTCGGCCGACCTCCGCTCGCCGAACGGCATCCCGCTTCGATCGCATGGGAAGGGGATCGCCTCGATGGTCACGAGATCGACCTGCGCCAGCGGACGTCCCGCCTCCAGTGCCACGATCTGGTAGTAGCGCTGGATCGGATCGCTCAACAATAGACCGCAGAGAAACCGGGGGTCAGCCCCGGGATCGTCGGCGGAGGTAAGGATGTGCACATTGTTGAGGCAGAGGAGCCCAGACTTGTCGCGGGCCGCGATCAAGTTGTCGCCGGTCTGGCGGAGTAGGACTTTCTCCCCGCGATAGCGATTGAGATCGAACCCGCTCTTGTAGACCCTTCTGAGGGCCTCTCGATCGGGCGGAATGTAAACCGCCCCTCCCCGACAACGCACCCGGAACGCCTCGACCTCGGCCCCGCTGTGAAGGGATGGCATCCACCGGCCTCCCGGCTCCGGGTCCCGGTAGACAACGCGCCCCTGTTTGTCCTTCAAGACAAACGGGCCGTCCCGCGGGCCGGTCACGCTTTCCTGCCCGTACCGCGCGATCAAGCCGGAATAGGTCTCGACAACGTTCTCCAGACGCATGGGCTGCCTGTCCATCGTCTCGATGAAGCGGCGTTCGCCGTCATTGCGGAAGACGCGGAAGGCATGGTGGGGCGTCGATTGGAACGCGTTCGCGTCGACAAGAACGGGCCGGTTCGCTTCCTGGTCCGCTGAGAAAAGCGACAACGATCCATCGGCCGGCCGCCGTGTTCGATGCGAGTACGATGGGAACTTCAGGGCGCAGGTCGTGACGGGCCCCGCCGGTTCCGGTGTGGGAAGGCGCCGGACGCAGTAGAAGGCAGTGTGACCCACGTGAACGCCCGGCCACGGACCCGACTCGACGAGACAGAACAGCAGCGGCTGGCAGGTTTCCAGCATGTGCGCACGGATGCGCGAGAAGTGCCTTCCAGTGAAGAATGAATCGGGCACGAGAAACCCGTGCAGTCCGTTTGGCCGCGTGAGGCGAAGGGCGAGCTCGATGAAAAGGGGATAGAGACTCAGCTTGTACTGCGCCCCGAACGTGAAGAGTCCGCGCAGATACGTTGATTCTTCCTCCTCGGCTCCCGCGCGATTACGCAGACCGTAAGAGACCCAAGGAGGATTGCCGATCACAATGTCGAACCCGGGACGCTCACCGCTGAAGATCGAAGCGAAGCGCTCGGTCCAGCGGAAGGTCGTTCCATCGGGCGTGGCTGCGAGGAGAAGGGCGTTCCCCTGGTGAACCTGGGAACCCAGAAACCACGGAAACCCCGGACCCAGCTGCTCCTGAAGCCACCGCATTACGATGGGCGGATCCGCTCCCTGGGACTTGCAGAGGGCCCGGACCGCCTGCAGGGATAGGTTGAACGCCGAGAGCGTCGCGGCCCACGGATCGATATCTACGCCGTGCATCGAGCGGAAGATCCCGATGATCTCTTCGGGCCGCGCCTTCTCTCTTTGGTCCTCCGCATGCAGTAGCCTCCGTGCGATCGAAAGGAGGAACTGTCCGCTGCCGCACGCGGGATCCAGGATCCTGCGCGTCTCGGCCGACCGTCCGGCTGAAGCGCCGAACAACGAAGCGATCGGAGCCCCCGATTGCCGGCTCCAGGCGCCCAGCACCGCATCGACGAGGGCCTCGGTCAGCGGCGGCGGCGTGTAGAGCACTCCGTGGCTCCTCCCCCGCTCCCGATCCACCTGAAAGCGGAGCCGGTTGCCGGGCCCGCGGGCGAGTCGATTCCTCTGGCCGTGGGCGTGGATCCATCCGACCGGATCGTCTTCCGGAGCGCAGCGTGCGATGACCGGCAGAAGCCATCGGATCATCTCCTCGATCTGCGGCGGCGCGATGAGCAGCGTTCCGGCGGTCGATCGCACCGAGCGCAGGATCGCGGCAAAGAAGGCCTCCGGATCCCGCGCGATCGGGAGCGCCGGTGTGGCGCCGCTCCGGGCGAACAGATCCCGTGGCGCCGCCGCTTCGATCGAGACGGGCCAATCGGCGAGCACGCGGCTGCGGGACGGCGCGCCCAATCGAACACGCGCCCGCGCGCGAATGTTCAACGGCGAATCGACCAACCCTTCCAGCTCGAGGAGAATCAGAATGATCAGGTCGGAGAGCAGACGGTGCGTGTCATCCGAAATGGCCGAGAGATCGCCGGCGTTGGGGGACCGCACTTCGGGCGGCGGGAAGAGACCGGGAGACGCGGTTTCGGCGGCCGGCTTCTGGGCGCGCGGCGCTGCTGCCGCGAGGAGGGCGCGGGTCAGAATCGCGGGGAGCTCGGTCCGATCGTTCATCGCCTCAGCACCAGACGCATCGCGTGATCGCGCCCGTCGTCGCCGCGATAGCGGAGAAAGTAGACTCCGGATGCAGGTGTCTGCTTCCCATCGAATGCGACCCGGTCTCCATCGACCGCGAGCCGGGCGACGCGCGCCCCGTCCGGTCCGTACAGCTCGACTCTCTCCCGGGGGGCGACGGCGCGCGGGAGGCGCAGCCATCCGCTTCCGCTCCAGGGGTGGGGATACGGCGAACGCGGGCCGGCGGCGACCGAAACCACATCGAGCCAGTCCGAGTGTAGATCGATCTCCTCCCCCGATCTCTCCGTCGTGACGGTCAGGCGGTACCGGCAGGATCCGCATGCGATCGGGTCGACGTACTCCCTAGCGGCCGCCCCGTCGGCGTGCGAGATCGCATCCGAGACGATGATCGGATCCGTCCCGCCGGATCCCCTCTCGAGGGACCATCCGTGGACGCTCATCCCGTCCGGAATGAGAAAGAGGAGCCTCGCGCGATTCCCGATCCTCTCCCCCTCCAGTCCGATCACGAGGACAGGGGTGGCCACGAGACTCGACATCGCGATCGAGTCGGTCGCGACGAACCACTCCCCTGCGGGGAGGCCGGTGCGATCGGGGAGCCGGTCGACCTTGAAGAGTCCGTCCTTGTCGGTCACGGTCCGGCTCATAGTTCCGAGCATCGGGTTCCTGGCGAAGACAGGAACCTGCGCCATTCCGATGCCGTCCGCGTCAGAAATCACGCTCCCCTCCAAGACAGCGCCGAGTGTGGGGAAGAAGTTCGCACCGCGCGATGTGTCTCCCTGGGCTACGCCGATCGACCGCGCTCCCGCGGGGTCATTCGTCAGAGGATGGTACTGCCGCAGGTAGACGCCGTCAGGCACGAAGGAGACGAAGTAGTTGCCCGCGGGAAGACACCCGATCCGATAAATGCTCGTTTCGGTAACCTTGACCCGAAAGGTGTCCGGTCCATCCCAAGCGATGATCTCCGCGCCGGGGAGCCTCGTGAAGTCCGCCTGAACGCCCCCCTCGATCACGCCCTCGGATTGCGGCGCCAACCGGCATGGATCGTCCATCTCTCCGCGAACGTCGGCCCCGTCGATCTCCTCCCCCTCGGCGATCTCGATCGTCCTCGCTCCTTGCTCGGTCTGCGAGCTTGGATACCACCGCCGGATTGCGGGAACGTAGATCTTGTATGCCCCGGCAGGAAGTCCATACGCGAAGTAGAAGCCGATTGCGTCGGTAACGAAGCGATAGGTCGCGGCAGGACTGTCGACGGGATGGAAGCGCACCTCCAGACCGGGAAGGCCATCATTGCTGCTCAGATCGCGTATCGCCCCTCTAATTTCTCCACCGCGGTCGGTTTCGATCACGATCCCCGAGACGAGTGATTCGCGGACGATTTCGATGGGCGCGGCGGCCAACGTGTCCCGGGTTCCGTTCGAACACTCGCTGACCGCATCGGTGCCGCGCGCGTCTGCCCACAGCCGGTAGGTCCCGGGCTCCAGACCACCGAAGGTCACGCGCCCCGCCGTGTCCGTCAGCCGCTCCCGGCGAACGGCGCCATCCGTTGACCGCAGAACGACGGGGAGGTCGCTCCACGATTGACGGTTCGGCCGGAGGACCGCGGCCTTGATCCGACCCGCGCCCGGTATGCGCATCTCCCCCGCGTCCGTCCTGCCTTGGTCGACGATCACAAGCCTCGCAGCCTGCGCGGGGTCCGCCACGCCCGGAGCGTATCGGAGGGCGAAGGCGCCCGTTTCGCTTCGTGGATCGTCCGGCCGCGTTCGGATGACCGCCTCGCCCGCGGGAACTCCCGTGACCGTCGCGCGGCCGTCGCCGCCGGTCAGAGCGGCAGCGCGGAACCTTCCCGCCACGGCTTCAACCAGGATCCCGGCCACGGGCGCGCCCGCCTCATCGAGCACCCGCACCAAGAGCGCCCCGCCCGCGGGGATCGGCATCAGAATGAGCGGGGGAGAGGTTTCGCCGGGACGAAGCGAGATGGGCGCGGCGCCCGCCAAATCCGGGCTGTCCGGGTAGTACCGGGCCGGGAAGAACTGCGTCGAGGTGGGCGGGGCTGCTAGCGCGATTACGGGGAGAAACAGCGCGAACAGGAGGACCCGGCCCACGGATCGAGCACCGGCGCCGCGCGAGATGCATCCGATTGTGCCTCTGTCGAGAGACCTCACCGTTCCCCCTGGATCCTACCGCACCGCAGTTTCCGGCCTGCGCGGAGGCCCGTCAAGGCCCGCATCGTGAGCGAAACCTGATCGGGAGAGGGGCGATGACCTTCATCCGAGCCCTGCCGCCGGCCGTGCGTCGATCCGACGAACGGGGCAACCCGGCCGGCGCCGGGGCGGATTCAGCGGCCTTTCTGAACGTGCGTCGCCTGAACGACCGTGTGGATTCCGCCGCGTACGAGGAAGTCCCCCTCGACGGTCATCTCGCGCGGCGCGAGCGCCCCGACGAGATGATCGAGGATCTGGTTGACGACCGCCTCATGGAATGCCCCCTCGTTTCGGAACGACCAGAGATAGAGCTTCAACGATTTGAGCTCGACGCAGGTCAGGTCGGGGACATAGCGAATGCTGATCGTCGCGAAGTCGGGCTGTCCGGTGAGCGGGCAGAGGCAGGTGAATTCGGGGCACTCGAAGAGGACCTCGTAGTCGCGCTCAGGCTTCGGATTCGGGAAGGTCTCGAGGATCTTCATCGGCTCGCTGGGCAAGTCGCTCCTCCTGTCTCGGGTCCCCGTTCGGTCGATCCGAAGGGTACCGCAAACGACCCGGAACGACAACGCGGGCTAGGTCCTACTTCTGCACCGCCTCGATCGTGATGTCGATCGGCACGTCCGCACCGAGAAGGAGGCTGCCGCCATCGAGCGTCTTGTTCCAGCTCACGTTATAATCCATGCGGTTGATCTGGGTCGTCGCATGGAATCCGCCGCGCACCTTTCCGTCCATCCCGGGACCAAACCCAATGATCTCGACCGCAAGGGTCACGGGCTTCGTCACGCCGCGGACCGTCAGGTCGCCGGTCACCTCGAGCTTGCCCTCCCCGGCCTTCTTCACCTTCGTGCTCTTGAAGACGATGGTCGGGTACTTGTCGGTCTCGAAGAAGTCGCCCGAGCGCAGGTGCTTGTCGCGCATCTCGTTTTCGGTGTTGATGCTCGTCGCGTCGATCGAGACATCGACCTTCGAGTTCTCGACCGTCTGGGCGTCGTAGACGATTACGCCGCCCACCGCGTTGAAGCGGCCCGGGACCATCGTGAAGAGGTGCTTCACCTTGAAGGCGACCGCAGAGTGGACGGGATCGATGTCGAAGGTTCCGACCGCGAATGCCGGCAGCGCGCTTGCGAATGTCACCACGGCAAGTGCGGCCGCGGCCACCAGGCGACGGATCATCTCTCATTCCTCCTTCTTCGAGGCAGCGTTCTCACCGAGACGCCGCTTGTTTTCGGATCAGAAGACCCGGCCTCGATCAGCCGGATCGTGTTGGAAACACCGACTCGGATTGTAAGTTCACAAGACAACTATATTCAGAACAACTGACGATTATAAGGAAAATCGCCAGAGATTTATGGTACGCCTAACCGCATGCAGTGTATAAAAATAACACGGAGTAGCATGTGCGCCTGATCCCGTGGATCGAATACCGATGAGCCTCGACGCTTATGGGACTTCAGTCGATGCATGGCCGCATCCCCCGAACGAAGGCCTGGGCGCTCGCGTCCCCGCGGCATGCTTGACCGCGGGTCGAGTGCCGGACGATCCTCCTCCTGCGATGGAACCGACAGCGTCAAGCGGGCGGGCTTTCGGCTTCGAGCCGGTCGAGCACACGGCCGACGTGGGCGTCCGCGCCTGGGGAAGGACCCTGGAGGAGCTGTTCACGCAGGCCGGACTGGGGATGGTCTCGCTCCTGGTCGATCCCGCATCGGTGAGATCCTCCGCGCGGCGGACCGTCCAGCTCGAGACGCGCGACCTCGAGGAGTGCCTGATCGCCTGGCTCCAGGAGATTCTCTACCTTTATGAGGTCGGCCGCTTCGTCCCCGCCGGGGTCGCGGTCACGCAAGTCACCCCGGAATCAGTTACGGCCGAGGTGATCGGAGAGCCCCTGGATCGGAGCCGGCACGAATCGCGAGCAGACATCAAGGCCGCGACGTATCATGACCTTCGGATCCGAACGATCCGGGACGCCGGCGGCGACCGCTACGAGACGGTCGTGATCTTCGACATCTAGATGGGTAGGAGAAGCGGCCGGGCCGGGTGGTCCCGAAGGAGCTGCCCGCCGCGCGGATGTTACCTTTGTGTCGCTCCAGGGGTCGACGCGCGAAGCGGGCCGCAGGCGCGAGCCAGAACGCTCGGATTTCCCCGAGCGAGCGCCGGTCCGGAGGGACCACCCCGGCCGGCCGCAACGCGCGCACGCACAGGATCGAGGCAAGATGTGATGAGCAAGGACGCGTCCATCGAACTGCGAAAGATCAGCGATACGCTCTTCGAGATCCCGAAGAGCGGCGGGATGCGCGTGCCCGGCCGCATCTATGCCGACGAGAAGCTCCTTGGCTCGATCCGCGGCGAGGGCGGCCTGACGCAGGTGATGAACGTCGCGCACCTCCCGGGAATCGTCGGCTACCCCCCCGCGATGCCCGACCACCACGGGGGAGACGGGTTTCCGATCGGGGGGCTCGCCGCGACCGACCCCGAGGGTGGCGGGGTGATCGCGC
>CAZNRY010000008.1:0-42955 GCA_964575675.1 uncultured bacterium | reverse complement strand
GGCGCCCGCGTCGTCGTTGATGGGGCGCAGCTTCTTCCGCACCGCGCCCTCGACATGGGAAAGCCGGGGACTACGGGGTGCATCGATTTCGTCGTCTTCTCGGCCCACAAGATGAACAGCCCCTACGGCGAGGGTGCCGTCGTGGGCCTTCGCGAGCCGTTCGCCGACGCGATCCCTTATCTACAGGGGGGTGGAACGGTCTACTCCGTCTCGCTCGATCACGTCGTCTGGGCCGATCCGCCCGATCGACAGGAGGCGGGGACCCCGAACATCCTCGGGATGATCGCGATGGCCCGGGCCGTCCAGGTCCTCGAACAGTACGGCATGGACCGCGTGAGGGAGCACGAGTCCGTGCTAACGAAGAGACTCCTTGCCGGACTCTGCGGGCTCAAGGGGGTTCACATCCTCGGCGCTTGCGATCCGGACCGCACGGACGATCGTCTCGGGGTCATCACCTTCACGGTGGCCGGGGTCCATCATGCTCTCGTCGCGGCGATCCTGGCCCACGAGCACGGCGTTTCGGTCCGGCACGGCTGTTTCTGCGCCCATCCGCTCATCAAGCGGCTTCTGCGGGTTCCACAGGAGGAGGAAGAGCGGCTCGAGCAATCGATCCGCAACGGCGATCGCCGGGATATCCCGGGCGGGGTTCGCGTCTCGATCGGCATCCACAACGACGAGGAGGACGTTGATCGTTTCCTCGCCGGGTTGCGCGCGATCGCGGCCCGGAAGTGGCGGGTGCGCTACGACCAGAATCCCGTGACCGGCGAGTTCCGCCCGGAGGGAGCCGATCCGTCCTTCGCATCCCTGCCCGGTTTTCAGGATCCGCTAGGTTAGCTGAACGAACGGGGCGCCGCCGGAAGGGAGCCTGATCATGATGAAGAACGCTGTGCTGGTCGTCGGGGCGACGGGGGGACTGGGAGGGCCTGTCGTGCGCGCTCTGCGCGGGGCGGGTTTTCTGACGGTCTTCACCGGAAGGAAGCAGGAGGCGCTCGATCGCTTGGCAAGCGAGATCCCCGGGTCGATACCCCGACGGCTGGACGCCTCCGACGCCGCTGCCGCCCGAAGCCTGATCTCCGAGATCGATTCCGAGCATGGGCTTGCCGCCTATGTCCATTTGGCCGGCGGCTTCGCCATGGGACCGGCGATCGACCAACTCGCAGAGCGGGATTGGGATGCGATGTTCGCGATGAACTGGGAGGGCCTGCGCAACGGGGCGGCGGCCGCATTCGGGCGATTCAGACATCGCGAGGGCGGAGCGATCGTGACGGTGGCGTCGCTCGCGGCGCTGGCCGGAGGCGCCGGGATGGCGCCCTACGCGGTGTCGAAGGCCGCCGTCGTCGCCTTCACGCGCTGTCTCGCCGAGGAGGGGAACGCTCTCGGGATCCGCGCCAACTGCATCGTCCCCGGTATCCTCGACACGCCGGGGAACCGCGAGGCGATGCCCGGCGCCGATCGTTCCGGATGGGTCTCGTGCGAGCGGGTCGCGTCGGCGATCGCCTTCCTCTGTTCTCCCGCGTCATCAGGCGTCAACGGCGCGACGCTCCTGATGAAGGGCGGGTCGTAGCCGGGCCTGGCCGGTCATTCTGGGCGTCGTAGGCGCTCGCCTGGCGCATCCCGCTCGGATGGCTAAACGAGCAGGACGCCATCCTCGCGGGTGCACCTGCTCGCGCCAGAGGTTGCTCGCGGCTCGCGCACCCATGCACCACGGCCCGCAAGCGCCCCGATTGGAGCGCCTGCGGGCCGTGAATCCGGCGACCCCTCTTCGACTCTAGGTCCCGAAGAAGAAGGTCGTCTCCTTGCGCTGCTGCTCGTCGGCCGGCGCCACAGGCTCCTCGCGCACGATCTTGGAAAGCCCCTTCTCGATCCGCCTCATCGCCAGCATCGTCACCTTCTCGGGCAATGGATCGCCCCTATGGCGGTAGAGATCGTTCAGCCTTTCGGCCTCCTTTGCCGCCGCGACGACAAGCTCGTACTTCGAACGAATCCCTTCGGGCAGCTTCCTGCCTCCTCGCACCACGGGTTTCGCTTCGTTAGACATTCCTTCTCCTCCCCCGATCTACGGCCTAGGAATTCTCAGCGCCACGAAGCGATTTCCTTCGTTGCGGTGAACCTTGAGCAGGATCGTCTTACCCTCCGCGACGCGGGCGATCTGATCCCGAAGATCCGAGACGCTCGCGATGGGCTTCTTCCCCGCCTCCACGATGATGTCCCCCTCGGCGAGTTGGGCATCGGACGCGGGCGTGCCCGGCTCGACGCTCGTGACGATCACGCCGTCGATGTCCGGATCGATCTCGAAATGCGCCCGGGTCGCGCGGTCGAGCGGCTGCACCTCGATCCCGAGCTTGTCGAACGTCGAGCTCTCGCCTTCGGGCGCGAGGTTCGACGCGAGCTCGTCATCGCCCGGCATCTCGCCGAGCCGGACCTTCAGGTTCTTCTTCGTGCCGTTGCGCAGGATGCTCAGCTCCACCACCGTTCCGGGTTCGGTTTCGCCGATCCGAAGGCGGAGATCGTCCCGATCGCGAACCGGCTTGCCGTTCAGCTCGAGGATCAGGTCGCCCGTCTCGATGCCCGCCTTCTCGGCGGGGCTCCCGCTGGTGACGCTGTTGACGAGCGCCCCCTTCGGGCGATCCAGGCCGTAGTTGTCGGCGATGTCGGCGTCGACCTGCTGCAGGGTGAGCCCCATGAAGCCCCTATGCACCTTCCCGTCGCGGACCAGGCTCTCCATTACCGTGCGCGCCATGTCGATCGGAATCGCGAAGCCGACTCCCTGGTAGCCGCCGTTGCGGCTGGCGATCGCGGTGTTGATACCGACGACCTGACCCCGCAGATTGACCAGTGCGCCGCCCGAGTTGCCCGGGTTGATCGCCGCATCGGTCTGGATGAAGTCCTCGTAGTCGGCGAGGCCGACGCTGCTCCGTCCCTTTGCGCTCACGATGCCGGCCGTAACCGTCTGGGACAGCTCGAAGGGGTTCCCGATCGCCAGGACCCACTCGCCGACCTCCAGATCCTCCGAGTTTCCGAGTTTCGCCGCCGGCAGGTTCTCCGCGTCGATCTTCAGGACCGCGACATCGCTTTTCGGATCGCGGCCGAGGACTTTCGCGTCGAAATTCCGGCCGTCCGCGAGGGTCACCTTCACCCTGTCGGCGTTCGCAACGACGTGGTTGTTCGTTAGGACCTTCCCATCGCTGGAGACGATCACGCCCGATCCCATCCCGCGCTGCGGGACGCGATCCGGCATCTGAAAGAAACGGAAGAAATCGTCCGGCACCATCCCGCCGAAGGGATTGCGCTCGTCACCCGAGCGCGGATGGTTGACCGCGACCGTTCGCTCGCTATAGATCGTCACGATCGAGGGAGAAACCTCCTTCGAGATCGCGACGAACGCGCGGCTCGTCGACTCGACGGAATCGATCGCGCGCTGGTCCTCGGGTGTCCTCTCCGCTGCCGCCGTCGATTCTCCGATCGACAGCGAGGCCGTCTGTTCGGGACGCTCGCCCCAGCGAACCGACAGCTCGAGGGGGCGCGCGATCCAAGCGAGGCCGGCGCCGATGGCCAGCGAGAGAGTGAGCAGCGGGATCCACTTCTTCATAAGGGTGTTGCCTCCTTCCCCTGACACAGGGATGCTGATCAGGTCGCAGCCCTGATCGGGATGGAGAACCCAGCAACCCAGCAAATGTTCCAGTATAGCCTCTTGGACGGCGCGGAGCAACCTGGGAGGATACACCCATCGCATCTCGAGAGACTGGGCCCGCCGAACGAGTGGGGGTCGCCGTCGCCGTCGTGATCGAGGAGGGTAAACTCCTTCTCGCACATCGCTTTCCGGATGTTCACCTCCCGGACCTGTGGGAGTTCCCCGGCGGGAAGATCGATCCCGGGGAGGCGCCCGAGGCCTGCGCGGTGAGAGAGGTGGCCGAGGAGCTCGGCATCGAGATCGAGATCGTGGCCGAACTGCTCCGCCGCCCCTATGACTACGCCGACCGCAAGGTCGACCTCTGGTTCTTCGTCGCCCGGAGGGTGGGGGGAGACCCGCGTCCTCTGGGGTGCCGATCGTGGCGGTGGGTCGTCCCCGAGGATGTGGCGTCCTATCCTCTGCCCGATGCGAGCGGGCCGGTGCTCGACGCCCTTCGCGCGGGCGGATGGCTGCCGGGCGCTGGGTGATACAGTGGCTTCGTCGAGGTTCTGATGCGCGGGGTCTTCGATCGATGAGCGAGCTCTTCGTCACCGAGATCTTCCACAGTATCCAGGGGGAGTCGACCCGGGCGGGACTGCCGTGTCTCTTCGTCCGGCTGACCGGCTGCCCGATGCGCTGCGCCTGGTGCGACACTTCCTACGCCTTCGACGGGGGGCGCGCGATGTCGATCGAGTCGATCATCGATGAGCTGCGCGCCCACGATTGCCAGCTCGTCGAGGTGACCGGAGGCGAGCCGCTCGCCCAGCGCCAGGCGCCGCGATTGATCGCGAGCCTCTGCGATCTCGGGTACGCGGTCCTGGTCGAAACGGGGGGAGGGGTTTCGATCGCGGGGTGCGATCCGCGCGCAATCCTGATCTACGACATCAAGTGCCCCGGCAGCGGCGAGGAGGGAGCGAACCTCTGGGAAAACCTCCCACTGCTCAAGCCGGGGGTCGACGAGATCAAGTTCGTTCTCGCCTCGCGGGACGACTACCTCTGGGCGCTCGACGTGGTGCGCCGGCGCGGTCTGGCCGGCCGGCACACCGTTCTCTTCTCGCCGGCGACGGGGCTCATCCAGCCGAAAGACCTCGCCAGCTGGATGATCGCCGATGGGGCCCCGGTCCGCTTGCAGCTCCAGCTTCACAAGCTGCTCTATGGTCCCGAGGCGCGGGGGGTCTGAATGTCTTCGCGCGCCGTTGTCCTCTTGAGCGGTGGTCTCGATTCGGCCGTCACGCTCGCCGTGGCAAAGCGCGAATGCACGGATGTCTTCGCCCTAACCGTTCGCTACGGACAGCGCCACGCGATCGAGACGGAGTGCGCCGTGCGGGTCGCCCGCGCGCTCGGCGTCGCCGAGCATCGCGTGCTCGACGTCGATCTCGCCTCCTGGGGAGGATCCAGTCTGACCTATGACGGGCCGGTGCCCAAAGGGGAGGCAGGGACGGAGGGGAGCGGGGAGATCCCGAGCACCTACGTTCCCGCGCGCAACACGGTCCTTCTATCGCTCGCACTCTCCTGGGCGGAGGTCTTGGGCGCGGAAGCGATCTACATCGGCGCGCACACGCAGGACGCGGGAGGATATCCGGACACCCGGCCCGAGTACCTCGCCGCCTTCGAGCGGATGGCGAACCTCGCGACCCGAGCGGGGGTGGAAGGTCGAGGGCAATCGATTCGCGCGCCGCTCCTGAGGATGGGGAAGGGCGAGGTGGTCGCGCTGGGGCGGTCCCTCGGCATCGACTTCGCGCTGACATCGAGCTGCTACGATCCGACCCCGGCCGGCGCGCCCTGCGGTCGTTGCAGCGCCTGTCTTCTTCGCGCGAGAGGCTTCGTGGACGCGGGACTCCCGGATCCCCGCGTTGCGGACGACCGGTGACCCGAGGGGCGCGCATCGAGGAGGTCCGCATCGACAGCCTCGACCTGACCCTTCGCTCCACCTTCCGCACGCACTGGAAAACGATCCGAAGCCACTCAACGCTCCGGGTCCGCTTGCGGGCCGGCGGCCAATGGGGCGAGGGAGAGGCGTATACGATGTCCCCCGCCGAAGGGCTTGGGACCCTGCGAGAGCTTCGGCTCGAGGGCGGCGAACCTCGCGCTCTTTTGGCGATCGTCCCGAGAATCCCCGGGCTCGCGGCCCGCTCGGCCGTGGACATGGCGCTGCACGATCTCGCCTCGAGACTCGCCGGAGAACCGCTTCATCGCTGGCTGGGACTGCCGCGCGTCTCGGGCACGACGTGCGTCTCGGTCGGACTCGATGAGCCGTCCGTCATGATGGAGGCGGCCAAGCGCTGGATCTCGCAGGGGTATCCGATCGTGAAGATCAAGGTGACCGGCTCGACCGGCCTAGATCTGATCCCACGGATCCGCGAGATGGCCGGGCCGTCGCTTCGGATCTGGGTCGACGCGAACCAGGGGTTCGACGCGCGTGGATTGCTCGACGCGGCGGAGGTGTTCCGCCGCGCCGGCGTAGAGCTAATCGAGCAGCCTCTGCCGGTGGGCCGGGTGGGGGAGTATGCGGCGCTGCGCGCGGACGTGGGGCTGCCGATCTATCTGGATGAGGAGATCAAGAGCGCCGAGGATGTCGCGGCCGCGATCGTCGCAGGTGGAATCGACGGGATCAACGTGAAGCTCGCGAAGCTTGGGGGAATCCGCGAATCGCTGCGCGCGATCCGGCTCGCCAAGCGGCATGGTCTCTCGATCATGCTCGGGTGCTTCTTCGAAAGCTCCCTCGGAATCTCGGCGCCCGCCCACCTTCTCGCCCTTTCCGACCGGGTCGATCTCGATGCGCCGCTCTTTCTCGAAGAGGATCCGTATCAGGGTCTTCGGTTCGAGGGGGCCGCGATCGCGCCCCCCGAAGGGCCGGGCCTGGGCGTTGCCCAGCGATGACCCCCACCCCGCGGCCCTTCGGGCCGATCTCCGCCGATCTGATCGGTCTCTTCCGCGAGATGCTCGGGGCGGG
The DNA here is from genome assembly GCA_964575675.1 of uncultured bacterium. Classification (GTDB taxonomy): domain Bacteria; phylum Eisenbacteria; class RBG-16-71-46; order CAIMUX01; family VGJL01; genus CAZNRY01. The sequence continues at coordinate 36,332 of CAZNRY010000008.1, read as the reverse complement.
CCGCGTTCTCTCGCAGCCCCATGAGCTCGCGCTCTACGACGCCGACGCGCTGACCCTCCATCGCTCCGTTCCGGGGCTCGTGATTCTGCCCGAGACGACCGAGGAGGTGTCCGCTTGCGTGCGGCTCGCCGCCGCGCGCGGCATCCCAATCGTTGCCCGCGGCGCGGGAACCGGATTGTCGGGAGGGGCGATCGCACCGGGAGGGGCGATCGTGCTTTCCCTCGCGCGGATGCGAAGGATCCTCGAGATCGATCCCGTCGAACGCCGATGCCGCGTGCAACCGGGGGTCGCGAACCTCCGCCTCTCGAGCGCGGCCGCGGGCGCCTCCCTGCGCTTCGCACCCGATCCGTCGAGCCAGCAGGTCAGCACGATCGGCGGCAACGTCGCCGAAAATGCGGGCGGCCCCCACACGCTGCTCCATGGCGTGACGGGTATCCACGTCCGCGAGCTGACGCTCGTCCTCTCGACCGGCGATGTTGTCCGCGTCGCCTCCGAGCCCGGTCCCGACTGGGTAGGGTTGCTGTGCGGCTCGGAGGGAACGCTCGGAATCGTGACGGAGATCGAGACCGGCCTGATTCCATGCGCCGAGGAAGAGAGGACGTTTCTCGCGGCGTATGCCTCCGCCGCGGACGCGACGCGGGCGGTGACGAACGTCTTGGCCTCGGGCGTCCTGCCGGCTGCGCTCGAGATGCTGGACGGGACGGTCCTCTCCACGCTCGAGGCGGCCTTTGGCTACCGCTTCCCCGTTGGTTCGGAGTCGGTTCTCCTGGTCGAGATCGAAGGGCTCGCCGGAGAGCTCGAGGAGGAAGAGGCGCGCGTGACGGCTGCCCTCAAGGAGGCGGGCTCCTTCGAGTTGAGGAAGGCACGCGACGCGGAGGAGCGCGCGACGCTCTGGAAGGTGCGCAAGCAAGCCTTCGGGGCCCTCGGTCGCGCATCGCCCGAGTACTACACGCAGGACGGGGTCGTTCCGCGCTCGCGCTTGCCCGAGCTTCTGGAGACGATCCGCGCGATCGGCGACCGGGAAGATCTCAAGATCGCGAACGTCTTTCACGCGGGCGACGGCAACCTCCACCCGATCCTCCTCTACGACGCGCGCATCCCCGGGACGGTCGACCGCGTACTGCGGGCCGGCGAGGCGATCCTGCGGGCGTGCATCGCCGTGGGTGGGACCATCACCGGAGAGCACGGCGTCGGCCTCGAGAAGAAGGAGTTTCTACCCCTGCTCTTCGGCGAAGACGAGATCGATCTGATGCGAGGGGTTCGCGATCTGTTCGATCCGACCGGTTTGTTGAATCCCGGGAAGATCTTCCCGACCGCGCGGGCCTGTGGCGAGGGACGCCCGGCAGGGCGGCGCGCGTGAAGGATCTCTTGAGGAGATTCGGCGGCCTCGCGCCGTTTGACCCCGAGCCCGGCGGGGGGAGTTTCGTTCCGCGGACGGTCGACGAGTTGGCGGCCTTGACGCGCGCATTCCGGCAGGAGGGCGAAGCGGTCGGCCTTCGAGGCAGCGGCGCGGGGCCGTGGTGGGCGAGGCGCGATCCCGCACCCCTGCTGACGATCCGGATGGCCGGAATCGCGGGGGATCCCGAGATCGCGCCGCTCGATCTGGTCATGACGGCAAAGGCGGGTCTCGGGGTCGCGCGGGCGAGGAGCGCGGCACGGGAAGCCGGACTCGATCTCATGCTCGAAGACCCTCCCTGCGGGCCTTGCACGATCGGAGGGCTTCTCGCGCGTGGCGAGGGGCGCGGCTCCCAGCTCCCGCCCGCGGGACCGCGGGCCGTTGTGCTGGGGATCGACGCGGTGCTGCCCGATGGAAGGCTCGTTCGCTGCGGGGGGCGCGTCGTCAAGAACGTGGCGGGGTACGACACGCACCGGCTCTTCGTCGGATCTCTCGGGACCCTCGGCGCCATCGCGAGGGTCCACCTGAAGCTCGTACCGAGCCCGGGCGTAGAGGAATGGCACGCCTCGGCCACGACCCTCGCGGCAGCAATCGATCGCGCGGAAGCGATTCTGCGCCGGGCCCCGCAGGTCGGTTCCCTCGCCGTCGACTGCGCGCTCGGCAGCGCATCAGGTGGCGGGCCGGCCGGAGCGGACCTTCATGGCTCCCCTGCCTTGCTCCGGGTGCGGCTCTGCGGATCCCGCCGGCGGGTCGAGATCCTGAGGGACCGCTTGTCGGCCGAGCTGTCGGGCTCCCGCGAGGACGAAGCGGGGGAGCGGTATCTGGCGCCCGTCGATCGCCCTCGCGCTTCGGGGTCGATCGCGGGATCGCACGAGGATCCCGGCGGCCGCGGCGCTTCGACTCGGACTCCCCGCGGGGAAGCGGAGCCCTCCGTCCTCGTGCGGGCCGTCGTTCCCCCGAAGGAGATTCGCGCGCTCCTCGCCCGATGGGATGCCGTCCTGCTAGCCGGATCGCTCGCCGCGCGGGCGCGAATCCATCCCGGCGTGGGAGAGGTCTGGCTCTTGCTCGATCGCCCGGTCGGATCCGGGATGTGCGAGGCGATCGCGCGGGCCTGCCGTCCCAACGGCAAGTTCCTCGCCGCATGGCGCGCCGCAGATGGCGGAGGGCCAACCTGGGATCCGGTCCCGGCGATGCTCCCGTTCTGGTTCGCGCTTCGAGCCCGTCTGGATCCGGGCGGTCTTTGGAATCCCGGGATCCTGCCCTTTGAGGCCGGCGGATGATCCCGCTCCCCAGCATCGCCGAGGACGATCTGCGCCGCTGCATCCACTGCGGCCTCTGCCTCGAGGCGTGCCCGACCTACCCGCTCGGCGGGCGGGAGGGAGACGCGCCGCGCGGCCGCATCCAGCTCTTGCGCGCGTTCGCCGAGCAGAGCCTCGTCCCTGACACTGGCGCGCTCGATCCGATCCGCACCTGCCTCGGGTGCGGGGCATGCGAGCCGGCCTGTCCAAGCGGCGTCGAGTATCTGAGGATCCTGGCCGGCGGTCGCGAAACGCTTCATCAACGCATCGATGAACCCCTCCCCCCGGCGGCCTGCTTCGCAAAGAACCTCCTTCTTCGCGCGCTCGCATCGCCCACCGTTTTGGGCGCGATCGGAGCGGCTGTGAAGACGGCCGCCCGCCTGGGCTTGGTCGATCTCTTGCACCGCAGCCGGATCCCGGGCGAGATCGGCGGGATCTTGCCGACGCTGGTCGGGATGCTTCCCTCGAGCGAGAACGGCGGCGATCCAAGACGCTCTGCCATCGCCCCGCCTCCCGGGTCGGAGACGATCGATCTCTTTCGCGGATGCATCGCGCCGATCCTCTTGCCGGGGGTGGAGCCGGCCGCGCGCCGTTTGCTCGCCGCAGCAGGATACGAAGTGCGTTTGCCGGCCGGGCAGGGTTGCTGCGGGGCGCTTGCATGGCATCACGGAGATCCGAAGATCGCGCGCGCCTGCTTGCGCCGAAACCTCCGGGCATTCGCCGGCGGATCGGGACCGATCGTCGTGACGGCGGCAGGATGCGGCGCCGCGTTGCGCGAGGCCCCGGAGTGGCTCGGCGAGGGCGACCCGCTCCACGGCGCCGCGCGCGCATTGGCGGCGCGCGTTCGGGACCTTACCGAAATCCTGGACGAGAGATCCTACCGATTGCGGATGAAGGAGTGCGCGCGGAAGGCCGCGTTTCAGGATCCCTGCCACCTGAAGCAGGTGCAGGGGATCAGCGGACCTCCGCGACGTCTTCTCAGGCGGATCCCCGGTCTGATCTTGCGTGAAGCGGATGGAGCGCCGAACTGCTGCGGCAGCGCGGGACTCTATAGCTTCATCCACGCCGAGATTTCCCGCCGCCTCGCCGACGACCTTCTGGACTGTCTCGCCCCGGATTCCGTTTCGTGGCTCGTCACGGCGAATCCAGGGTGTCTCTTCCATCTGCGGGATCAAGCGAGAAGACGGGGAATGGATCTCCGCGTGCTCCACATCGCGGAGGCATTGGCGCACTCCCTGGACGATGCGGCAGGATGCGGACAGACCTAATTGTACAGGCTCTTGATGACCCCCCACGTGGCCGTCTTCGTCTGATTCGCGTCGCGAAGGAGCTGCTCGATCGCGGCGCGAAGCTCGTTCACGTTGTAGGACGAGGTTCCCGGGCCGAGGGAGAGATAGCGGATGATTCCGCCCCCGTCGATGAGAACGAAACTGTCCTCGGGTACCCCAAAACTGCCGATCGTCGAGTCCGCTTCCCGAAGCAGGGGGAACTCCACGCCTGTCTGATTGCGGAAGTTCTCAAGCTCGTCCAGCGAGCAGCCCCTGCTGTCGAGTCCGAGAACCGTCAGCTCTTGGCCGGAGTAGACCTCATAGATCTCCGACTCGACCAACGGCGCGAGCGATGTCGATGCGGAAGCGTCGCATTCAAGGAACATCAGGAGCACGGGGTGGGGTCTATAGGAGGTCAGGGTGTGATCGGTTCCGTCCAGGTCCCGCAGGGTGAAGTTCGGGGCGAGATCGCCCACGTCGACCGCCTCCGCCCCTGGCGCCGCAAAGGCCAAGACGAACAGGACGATCGAACTCACGCGCAGCGCATCCGACAAACGTCTCATCGCGGCCGACCTCCAATACGGGTCCGACGGCGCTCGAGAGAACAACGACTTCCACATAAAGAATACCACCCCGCCGGTCCCGCAACAAGAAACTCCGTCCCGTGTGATAGGCTTTCGACCGATGTCGGGAGGGACGCAAATGCCTGATCCGCTCCGCTATCCGCTCCGGGTCCGTTACGCGAACACCGATGCCCTGGGGGTTGTCTACAATGCCGTCTACCTCGCCTGGTTCGAGATCGGCCGGACGGAGTGGCTCAGGGCGCGCGGCCTGCCGTACCGCGATATCGAGGCGCGCGGGCTCTCCCTGCCGGTGACGGAGGCCTTCGTTCGCTTCCGCCTTGCCGCACACTACGATGATCTGCTCGAGATCGAAACCAACCTGCGGGATGTGCGCTCCCGAGGGGTGACTTTCGCCTACCGCCTGCTCCGAGGAGACAACTGCATAGCCGAGGGGCATACCGTTCACGCTCCGCTCGATGCAACAACAGGCCGCGTCATCCGGCTTCCCGGCTGGCTCGCCGAGGCGCTGGGTTTCAGGGATCGCCAGCCGTCCGCCGACCAGGAAAGAGAGGGACAGTAGCCATGGGGGGACCAGTCCTGCTCGAGTTTTCCATGAGCCCGTTCGACAAGGGAGCCTCGCTGGGGGAGTACGTGGCCCGGAGCCTCGACATCATCGACAAGAGCGGTCTGCCCTATCGCCTCAACCCGATGGGAACGGTCCTGGAAGGAGAATGGGACGAGGTGATGGATGTTGTCCGGTCTTGCTATCAGAGGATGAGCGAGGACTGTGACCGGATCAGCTGCGCGATCAAGATCGATTATCGGAAGGGCCCGGGCGGACGGATCGACACGAAAACCGCATCCATCGAGAAGCGTTTGGGGCGTCCCCTTCGGCAGTAGCCGCCCTTTCCCTCTGTGCCGCGACCGTCGCCAGGGTGGCCGCCCAGTGTAGAATCACTCAACACTTCCCCCGGAAACACCACACAGCCGTCTATTTGATTGCCTCCGTGAATGTTAGCCGTGAACACTGGCGCCTTAAAAAGAAAACCTGTTGACAGATTCATCACACATTCGAGAAAATGATATCCGGCGACCACGAGTATGATGCCATAACTGGTTATCATACATTTAGTTATCATGCTGTTGCGGCGGTGTTCAAATGCGGTATGTTCCCTGCTTCACAAGTAGGCATCGACTGAACGTCGATGGGGGAACTGCAATGGAACCGCTCTACAAGTGTATTTGGATGTCAGCAGGCGTCTTGAGCTACAGGCTCTGTGATCGCGAATTCGACTGCGATCGATGCCTGGTTGATCGGGCCCTCCGGGAGGGGAGCGCTCCTCCGATGAAAGAGGCCATGATCGGGCCGGCACGCCTTGCTTCGACCGCGGCCTCGCCCTCGATCTCGGGACTCCGTTTTTCCCGGGCCAGCTTCTATCACCCATCGCATCTCTGGGTCCGTGTCGAGGAGGGTGGAAGCGTGCGGATCGGCATCGACGATCTGGCGCGGCGCCTTCTGGGCCGCGTCAAGGAGATCGTGATTCCGCCAACCGAGACCTCTCTGAGGCTGGAGCAAAGGGCCCTGACGTTTCGCGGGGAAGCCGGGGAGATCGATCTTCCGGCGCCGATCAGCGGGACGATCCTCGCTCGCAACGAGGATCTGCTGGCCGATCCCGGAAAGCTCCAAAGAGCGCCGCATCAGGAAGTATGGCTGATCCGGGCCAGACCGAATCGGTTGCAGGAGGACCTGAGCGGACTCTTCTACGGACACCGGGTCGTCACCTGGCTGCGCGGGGAGCTAGAGAAGGTCAGGGACAAACTTTTTGCGGCCCAGGCCGTCGAGGTCGGCTCGCTTCCCGACGGGGGATCCCTGGATGCATCCATCCTGGAATCTCTCGATCCGAAGCTTCGATGCTTGCTGGTGAAGGACCTGCTGCTCGGTCCCACCCAAGACCAGAAAGGAAGGTAGTCGTCATGGTCGCCCTGTTTGTTCTCGCCACCATCGTCCTGTTCCTGGCAGTGGACGGAGTCGTGATCCTCGCCCGCCGGCGGAGGACGAGCGCGCTTGCGCCCGCGACCGCCCTGGCGGCCCGAGTCGCGGGGCCGCATCGCATGCCATCCGGGATGTTTCTGCATCCGTCCCATCTCTGGCTGACCATCGATCCGCAGGGACGCGTACGGGTCGGTCTGGACGAGCTCGCCCAGCGCCTGCTCGGTCCGATCCAAGGGGTCCGCTTCGAGGTGGCCGGGCAGCGCATTGCACGCGGCGACACGCTCTTCTCGATTCAGGTCGGCGACGCAGAGATCCCGATGACCTCGCCGGTGTCGGGAATCCTCGAGAAGACGCAGATTCCTGCGCACGGCAGGACCGGGACCGACCCGGAGTCGTGGCTCTGCTCCCTGCAGCCCGAGAAGCTGGGCGAAGAGATCCGCCCCCTCAGGCTCGCAGAAGAAGCCGCTTCCTGGTTGACGGGGGAGTTCGCCCGTCTGAGGGAGACGCTCCACGGCCTGCGCCTGAGCCCGGCGATGGCAACGCTGCCGGACGGCGGCGAGCCGGTCGACGGACTTCTCCTATTTCTCGATGGGCCGGGACGCGACACGGTAGTTCGGAGTTTCTTCGTCCGTGAGGGTTAGCCGAGTTGGGGGGACGAGATCGATGTCCAAGGGGCTGCTGTTCGATATCACACAGTGCGTCGGGTGCGGATTGTGCCGCGTGGCGTGCACCGAAGCCAACAAACTGCCGGAAAGCGAAGGCAACGAGCTTTCCGACGAGCGTTACACCGTGGTGCAAGAACGGACCGTTTCGAACGGCGAGGTGCGCAACGTCCGCCGGCTGTGCATGCATTGCCTGAGCCCGACCTGCGCGTCCGTCTGTCCCGTCGGGGCGTTCCACAGGACCGAGGAAGGACCGGTGCTCTACGAGGCGAGCAAGTGCATCGGGTGCCGGTACTGCATGATGGCCTGCCCGTACGGAGTGCCGCGCTACGAGTGGTCATCGACCAATCCGAGGGTGCGCAAGTGCATCCTCTGCGCTCCCCGTCTCGCGCAAGGGCTGCCCACTGCCTGTTCCGAGGCATGTCCGACCGGGGCGACCAAGTTCGGGGATCGCGAGGACCTCCTGCGCGAGGCGCACGAGCGGATCCGCGAGCAGCCGGATCTGTACGTGCAGCAGGTCTTTGGCGAGCTGGAGGGCGGAGGGACCTCCGTGCTGGTTCTTTCGGACGTCGCCTTCACGGAGCTGGGGCTTCCAGGGAATCTCCCGCCCCATCCGATGGGTGAATACACGGAAGCCGCGCTCTCCAAGCTCCCCAACGTCATCGTCGTCGGGGGAAGCTTCTTGTCGGGACTCTACTGGATCATCCACCGCCGGATGACCCTTGCGCGGGAGCGTCTCGCGACGGCCCATGGGGACGCGGATCGGAGCATCGAGGAGGGGGTGCGGTGATGAAGATCAAGCTCAGCTTCTGGCGGGTCGCGTTCCTCGTGATAGTGGCCGTCGGTGTCTACAGCACCGTGCTCCGCTTCAGCCGCGGGCTCGGGGCGGCGACGAATCTGAGCGATCGCTTCCCGTGGGGACTCTGGATCGGCTTCGATCTTCTCTGCGGGGTCGGACTCGCCGCCGGCGGCTTCGCGATGGCCGCCACGGTCCACATCTTCAACGTCGAGCGCTTGAAGCCAGTGATCCGCCCCGCGATCCTGACAGCCTTCCTCGGCTACGTCCTCGTGATCTTGGCGCTGTTGATCGATCTTGGGCGGCCGTGGATGATCTGGCATCCGATCATCATGTGGAATCCGCACTCGGTGATGTTCGAGGTCGCCTGGTGCGTGATGCTCTACACGACCGTTCTCGCCTTCGAGTTCAGTCCCGCGGTACTGGAGAGGCTCGGCTGGAAGAGGCCGCTGCGCTGGGTGCGCTCCGCCCTGCCGTATCTCGTGATCGCCGGGGTTCTCCTCTCCACCCTGCACCAGTCCTCGCTCGGGTCGCTCTATCTGATCGTGCCGAACAAGCTCCACGCCCTCTGGTATTCGCCGCTCCTGCCGGTCCTCTTCTTCCTTTCGGCGCTCGCCGTCGGGTGCAGCATGGTAATCCTAGAATCGCTCCTGAGCCAGGAGGCGTTCGGGCATCCTCTGAAGAACAGCGTCCGGGAGGAGCTGGCCTCGATGTCGCTCATTCTACTCGTTCCCTACGCGCTGCTCCGGTTCCTTGACCTCCTGCAGCGCGGGGCGCTGCCTCTGGCCTCCCTGATGACCTTCGAGGGAAGGATCTTCCTCCTCGAGGTTCTCCTCGGCGTCCTCCTGCCGATCGGGCTCCTCTCGTTCCGCCGGGTGAGAAGCCACCCGCGGGGGCAGCTCGCCGCGGCCATCCTGACGATCCTGGGGTTCGTCCTGCATCGGCTCAACGTGAGCATCACGGGGATGGACGCGACCCTGAAGACCGGCTACTTCCCGGCCTGGACAGAGATCGCCGTCACGGTCATGATCGTGGCCCTGGGATTCGCCGTCTTCGGGCTCGCGGCCCGCCACCTCCCGGTCTTCGGGTCGGCGCCGGCCACCGCGATCGATGCGGTCCCCGTGGCGGCGGGAGAACAGAAGGGACTGGAATGGGATTCCCGACCCGAGGGCTTGCCTACCGGCTATCGCTCTACCTGACCGCTGCGGTCGCGGTCTCTCTCGGGTTCTTTGGAGTCTGGACAGCCAGGACGACTCGATCCCATCTCGAACAGACCGTGATCGACAGCGCGGACCGGAACTGCGACGTGATCCGTCGTAGCACCCGGTCATTCATGTTCCGCAACGAGCGCCGGGAGATTTTCGAGATCATTCAGGCGATCGGGGAGCAGCCTGCCTTCGACCGGATTCGCATTTATGATCAGGAGGGAGGTATCCGCTACTCGACCCACGCCGAAGAGGTGGGCTGCGAGGTCGACAAGACGGCCGAGGCATGCATCCACTGCCATCGTGGGGACGCCCCCATGCCAGAGATCCCGCAGTCGCAGCGCTTCCGCATTTTTCGCAGTCCCGATGGGCACCGCACACTGGGGATGATCGCCCCGATCCAGAACGAGCCGGAATGCTCCAACGCGCCCTGCCACATCCACCCCCCGTCGCAGCGGATTCTCGGGGTCCTCGACGTGCAGATGTCGCTCGCCAGCATCGACCGCGATCTGGGGCGCCGGACGCGGGAGATGATCCTGGATGCGATCATCGTCTTGGCGGGGCTGGTCCTCTTCTCGATTGTACTGCTCTACCAGATTGTTCATCGCCCCGTGCAGAGGCTGATCCTCGGGACGAAGAAGATCGCGGAGGGGAACCTGGCGCATAGCATCCCGGTCCGATCGCACGACGAGCTGGGCGATCTGGCGGAGTCGTTCAACTCGATGACTGTCCAGCTCGCCGAGGCGCGCGAGCAGTCGCAAGCGTGGGCGCGGACGCTCGAGCAGCGGGTCGAGGAGAAGTCGCGGGCGCTCGAGCGGGTCCAGGAGGAAGCCCTTCAGATGGAGAAGATGGTCTCGATGGGCAAGCTCGCCGCAATCGTCGCCCACGAGATCAACAATCCTCTCGCCGGGATCCGCACCTACGCCCGCCTGCTGCTCAAGCGGTCGGCGCGGCGGGGGCCGGCCGCCGCTCCGGGCCCGACCGAGGCGGCCGAGGCGGAGGAGATGCTCGCGCAGATCGAGACCGAGGCGACGCGGTGCGGGGAGATCGTGAAGAACCTCCTTCAGTTCTCCCGTCCCTCCCAGCCGCGCGTCGAGGCGATCGACGTGAACGATCTCGTGAGGGGTTCCGTCCGCCTCGTGCAGCATCAGATCGATCTGAAGGGACTGCGGAGCGAGATCGAGCTTGCCGCCGGGCTTCCCCCGATCGTCTGCGACCCCCAGCAGATCCGGCAGGCAATCGTCGCGGTCCTGATCAACGCCTGCGAGGCGATGACGGGGGAGGGTCTCCTCAGCGTGGCGACCCGCCCGGAGGCGAATGGGGGGGTCGTGGTCTCGATCGCCGATACCGGCCCGGGGATCGATCAGGAGACCCGCAAGCACATCTTCGAGCCGTTCTACACAACGAAAGAGGGAGGAGGCGGGCTCGGGCTGGCCGTGGTTTATGGCATCATACGGAGCCATGGGGGGAGGGTGGACGTGGAGTCGGCGCCGGGCGAGGGGGCGACATTCCGATTCCATCTCCCCTCGCGTCCTCCCGAGGTGAGTCTTGAAGCGGAGGTGGCGGAGTGAGCGGTAGGATCCGGATCCTGATTGTCGATGACGAACCGATCGTGCGGACCTCGCTGGAACACTGGTTCCGCGACGAGGGGTGCGTCGTGGAGACCGCCTCGAGCGGAAAGGAAGCTCTATCCAAGCTCGCCGCGTCGGAGTGGGACCTGTTCCTCCTGGACATCCGAATGCCCGGGATGGACGGCCTGGAGATCCAGAAGCGGATCCGCGAGGCGTACCCGGAGGCGGTCATCATCATCATGACCGCCTACGCGTCGGTCGACACCGCGGTGGTGGCGATGAAGCAGGGGGCACACGACTACATCACAAAACCGTTCGACCCCGAGGCCCTCGAGAAGATGGTGAGGTCCGCCGTCGAGAAGAAGCGCCTCCAGAAGGAGAACACCCAGCTCAAGCGCAGCCTCGATGAGATGGAGCAGTTCGCGGAGATCGTGGGCACCTCGGCCGCGACGAGACACGTTCTCGAGATGATCGAGACGGTCGCTGCGACCGACGCGACGGTCTTGATCCGCGGCGAGAGCGGAACGGGCAAGGAGCTCGTGGCCCGGGCGATTCATGCCCACAGCGCCCGCAGGTACATGCCGATCGTCGTCGTCAACTGCGGCGCGCTTCCGGAGGGGATCCTCGAGAGCGAGCTCTTCGGGCACGAGAAAGGGGCGTTCACGGGGGCGCAGCACCGCCGCAAGGGGAAGTTCGAGATGGCCGACGGCGGGACGCTTTTCCTCGACGAGATCGGCGACGTCAGCCTGAAGACACAGATGGACCTGCTGCGCGTTCTCGAGGAGAAGGCGATCTACCGCGTGGGCGGAAATGTCCGGATCGCCGTCGATTTTCGTGTAGTCGCCGCGACCAACCGGCAGCTCGAGGCGGCAGTGGCGGAGAAGAGCTTCCGCGAGGATCTCTACTACCGCCTGAATGTCTTCACGATCCTGATTCCGCCCCTGCGCGAGCGCCGGGAGGACATCCCGCTGCTCGCCGAGCATTTTCTGCGGCGCTTCGCGCGCAGCATGAGCCGCCCCTTCGACGGGTACTCGCCCGAGGCGATGCAGATGCTCGTCGCCCGTGATTGGCCCGGGAACGTGCGCGAGCTGCAGAACGCGATTGAGAGAGCGGCCGTCGTGCGGCGGGGGGGGGTGATCCAACCCAAGGACTTTCCCTTCGAGGACTCGGGCCAGGCGAACGGGGGGACGAACGGCAGCAGCCTCTCCGAGCTCGAGAAACGGCACGTCGAGAAGGTGCTGAAGGATTGCGGGTGGAACATCAGCCAGGCGGCCCGCCTCCTCGAGATCGACCGGGTCACCTTGTACAACAAGATCCGCAAGTACGGGATCGCGAGGCCTTAGGCGCTTGGAGAATGTCGTCCTAGTCCCCGTCGGGGCAGCCGACGAGGCCCTGCTCGAGTATCTCACCCTGATGATCGGGGAGACCCTGCGATGCCCGACGCGTCTCGCGCCGCAACCATTGTCGCCGGACTTCGCCTACGATCCCGTGCGTCGCCAGCACCATTCGACAGCCCTGCTCTCCGCGCTCGCCGAGACCTACAGGGATGGAGATTCGAAGATCCTCGGGGTCGCCGAGCCGGATCTGTTCATCCCGATCCTCACATTCGTCTTCGGGGAGGCGCAGCTCGGCGGAATCGCCTCGGTGATTTCGGTGGCCAGACTCAGGCAGAGTTACTACGGGCTCCCCGACGATCCGGAGATCTACTATCATCGGGCCGAGAAGGAAGCGCTGCACGAGCTGGGGCACACGTTCGGCCTGATCCACTGCGCGCGCTACGAGTGCGTGATGCACTTCTCGAACGGGATCGAGGAGGTAGACTTGAAGGGGGATCGATTCTGTCCGTCGTGCGCCGAGAAGATCGGTCTGCCGGGCGACGGGGGCGCCGCGTGATCTCGGGGCGATCCGCTGGGCTCCGGATCACCTTCCTCGCGTTCCTCGGGGCGAGTGCGGCGACCGCGCAGAACCCTCCATCCGCCGTGGACGCCGGAGAGCAGAGGAAGGGCCACAAGATGACATGGTCCGTTCCGGGCGACATCGCCTTCTTCGGGATCGAGGATCTCTACAAGCTCCTCCACCAGGCGTACCTCGGCCCGGGGCATGCGATCCCGTCGCGCGAGGCGGCCGAGGCGTACCTCCAGAGCGAGTGGGCGGATCTCGGCGCGCCCGAAGCCGGGGAGCCGCTGATCGAGGTTCTGGCGGAGGGGGCGCCATTCGTGCGGGTCCACCTGCGGCCGTACCGCGAGAGGGGGGGAACGGCTGATTCGCTCCTGGGCGCATTTCTTCGTTCGGCGGCCGTGCCGAAGGATTCGGTTTCCTTCGAGAGGGCATGGGGGTTGGCTCGCGAGAGGATCGCGCGGAGAGAGATCCCTCTATCGATCGCGGTCTACGACTCGGCGGAGGCGGAGCTTCATCCGCTCGGATATCCCGCGATCCATCATTCCGCCGCGTACCAGAAGCACCTCCGCCCGGCCTACCGGGTTATCGCGGCGCGCGAGGCGCAGCGTGTTCAGATTTGTCTTCCCTCCGGAAAGAACCGATAGAGCATAAGAACCATTGATAGGGATCATCCCGATTTTGTCGCTACTCCTTCAGTATGGGCTTCAGTAGAATCGGACTTGGTCGGCCGCACGCGTCCTTCATGAGATTCCCTTGCAGAGTGAGGTATTGTGGGAACGGACCTTCAACGCGTTCGGTTGCAATCTGTTGTGGCCAATTCGATGGCTGAACGTTGCGCCGGGCCAGCGGGTCTACATAGCATCTCACGGCGTAGAACCCGTCTCGCCCTGATATGCCGCATCATCCGCAAGCGAGTATCGACCGAGTGCCCCCTCTTGCCACGAGACACTGGAGACTGATCAATGGCGTTTCGGCCCAGAGCGCGTATCCTCTCCTACCTGATCTATCTGGCCTTCTTCGCCTCTGGGGCGGCCAGCTTGATGGCGGAGGTCACGTGGAGCCGGATGCTGATCGTGGTCGTGGGCAACTCGATCAGCGCAGCGGCCTTGATCATCGTTGTCTTCATGGGCGGGCTTGGCCTGGGGAGCTTTGCCGGGGGCAGGGTCTTCGGGCGTCGCCGGCCCTCCCTCCTGCCCTATCTTTTCATGGAGGTCACGATTGGGGTCTACGTGCTCCTCTCCCCCGCATTGTTCCGGATCCTCTCGCAGCTCTTCACTGCCATGGCCGAAAGCGTATCCAACCAGACAGCTCTGACTCTGGTCCGTTTGATCGTGACCATGGCGGCACTCGCGGTGCCTGCCTTCCTGATGGGGGCGACGTTCCCGGCGATGATCTCCGGAGCGACCCCCGACTCCCCGACACGGCGAAGCGCGCGCATCGGGTATCTGTACAGCGTCAACACCCTGGGCGCCGCGATCGGCTGCTTCGCCGGCGGGTACCATCTCCTGCTTGAGTTCGGGGTCCAGACCACCCTCTTCTTCGCCTTTGGCCTCTACATGATTGCGGCCGGTTGCGCACTCGCAGTCACCGCCCTTCGGGGAAGAGAAGCCCGCGCGGGGGGCGCATCCGACCGGACAGCGGATTCCCCAGGCCTCAAACCCGATGACGGCCTGTTCCGGCTGATCTATGCGGCGACCTTCGGCATCGGATTCGTCTCCTTGGCCTACGAAATCCTTCTGACCCGCCTGAGCATCCTCTACCTGGGCAACAGCGTCTCCGTGTTCCCGCTCGTTCTGACCGCGTTTCTCTTGGGGACCGGGATCAGCTCGGTCGTGGGGACCTGGCTCTACGGACTTCTCCAGCGCAAGAGTGTGCGGGCCGGCCATCTCTTCGGCATCACGGCGCTGGCCGCAGGAGCGGCTGTCTTGGTCACGCCGTACGTCCTACTGAGCGATCGGGTCGTCAGCACCGAGCAGATCGCCCGGCTGGCCGAAGCTTCACCCCGCAATCCATGGGGGATCCTCGGGATCATCGTCGTCCCGACGATCTTCATGGGGGCGCTGTTGCCCATCGCCATCCGCATGCTGCAGAGGCCGGAGCGAGACCATGCGACACGGGGTGCGGCCACGCTCTATGCCCTGAACACCGCGGGAGGACTGCTCGGGGCCGGCTTGGCCAACCACTATCTGGTCCCGGCCATCGGGGTCCACGGCGTTCTTCTTCTTCTGACCGGGATCTGCGTCAGCGTGGGTCTCGCACAGTTGTTCTCTCCGGGAATGCGCCCGGCCCGTTGGTTGGTTTTGGGAGGGAGCGTCCTCCTCATGCTTACTCTCGCGTGGGTTACCGTGCCGAAAATGGGGGAGCTTCATGCCGCCAAAATCGCACGCTCTCACCAAGCCCAATCCTCCCAGGTGCTGCTGGCGCGCGAGGGACGCGCCGCCACTGTGACGGTGATCGACCAGATCGATCCCAAGCTGGGGAGCTACCGCGACATGTATCTGAACGGAGTCGAGGAAGCCTCCACGCGCTACTGGCACACGCAGCTCTTCAAGCTCCTCGGCGTTTTCCCGGTTCTGATGCACGAATCCGTCCAGCCGAAGGAGGCTTTGGTCATCGCTTTCGGAGCAGGCATCACGGCTGGCTCGGTTCTGGCCAGCGAGGAGGTCGCCTCCGTTGATGTTGTGGATCTGAACCCGGATATCGAGGGGATCAACAATCTCTTCGTCGAGGTGAACGGCGACGTCTATCATCAGCCACGCTTCCACTTCCACAATGATGATGGCCGGAACTATCTCGTGACCAGCCGGAAGCAATACGACCTAATCATCAGTGATTCCACCCATCCGAGGGCATACGACAGCTGGATTCTGTACACAGAGGAGTTCTACGAGGCAGTTCGGAGGCGGCTGCGACCGGGCGGCATCTTCGCCCAGTGGGTGCCCGTGCTGGGGTCCATGCAAGGGGATCTCTTCCGCATCCACTTGAACACATTCCGCCGTGCCTTTCCCCATTCGACGCTCTGGTATGTATACGGCTCAGACCAGGCATTTCTCTTGGCCACGCCCGAGGTATTCTCGATCGACCCGGGCCGCCTGCAGAAGAAGCTCGACCGGCTGCCCGCTTGGTTTCGGGCCAATGAGTACCAGATCGATTCCACGTCTCGGTTGGCCGGCTTCTTCTGGCTGGATGAACGAGCCATGCAACGGATGATCGGCGACGAGACCCGGATCAATAGAGACGATGCGCACTTCTTCGACAAGCAATCGGCGGTGTGGCCTTCGCCCCCCGAGCGGCGGCTGCCGGCCTATCAGGCAGAGATCCTCCCCTATCTTCAGGACCCGGACGCGGAGTTGCTTGCGTTGGCGAGCGATCAGCAGGTGGTCGCCCATCTTCTGAGTCGGTATGCGTTCTACGGGAACAAGGATGATCTCTTCAACGCATTCTGTTTTCTGCCGGAGAACGGGAATGTTCGCTACTTCATGGATCGGGAGTTCGCCGAGCGCCCCCCCGATCACGAGGAGTTCTGCCGTGAGCGGGAGATCGCTCAGTTCCGAGCCGCCGTGGCTCATGCGCCGAACAATGCGCTCGCCCTCAATGCCCTGGCCGATCGTCTGATCGAGGCGGGGAATCTGGAAGAGGGGGTTCCGCTGGCGGAGCGTGCCGTTGCCCTTGATCCCGAGAACGGGATGATCCTCGACACCTACGGTTGGGGTCTCCACGGGCAGGGGAAGAACCAGATGGCCCTTGCCGTCTTGCGGAGGTCGGCCTCCGCTCTTCCTGCTCATCCGATCGTTCTCTACCACTTGGGCGCAGCCTGCCGGGCCGGCGGTGATCTCCGATCGGCCAGGAAGTATTTGGAGGCTGCATTGAGGATCTCGGACGACTTCCCGGAGGCGGAGTCGGCGCGCCGACTGCTACATGCGATCAACTGAGTCAAAGACCCTGCTCCTGGGGGGTAACACACGTTGCCTGGGGAGGGCCGAGATCGATCCCTCCCGCCTGCCAGAGGGCCGTGGGCGCGGGATTCCTCGTGGATTCTCCCGATCGGTGGTCCTGCAGTTGGCCATCCTTCTGCTTGGGCTTCATCCGGCCCGCTCGCTCGCGCTGGACGGTGTCGTGAACGGGCGCAGCTCGGTTCAGGAAGGCCAGGCAGGGACGGAGAGCTATCGTCAGAGTTCGACGGAGTCGGAGGTGAGCGCGAGCCAGCGTCTGCCGCTCGCCGGGGGATTCCAGATTCGGCTCGACGGTCGCGCCCAGCGCGAACTGATCCGGAGCCGACTTGGAGCCACGCAGAACAACTTCGACCGCCGCACGCGCCAGGCCGATGCGTCCCTGGATCACCGCGGAAGATTGGGCGGCTTCAGGTTCAGCGCCCTGGCCTTCGATCAGAAGACGCTCGGTGCCGGCACCGAGGTTCCCCGCCAAGAGCGAGGGCAGCTCGAGACTTCAGCGGAGTACGGGCGCGGCCGGACTCGGGTCAATGCCGCCGGGCTCTTCCTCGTGTCCCGCCGGGAGTTTCTCCTGGCCGAACCTCTGCGGGACGAGGTGCTGTCCGGCACCTTCGAGATGCGCACGGGCATTCCCCGCGTGGGGTCTCTGGCCTACCGCATCTCTGCGCTGACGGACCGCAATCTGAACCTCGAGACGAGATCGACCCGATCCACACAGACGATCACCTTCGACGGGAGTTCACGATTCGACGGTGGGCGGGGGCTGGTCGCACTGAAGACGACCTCCGGTTTCTTCACCCAGATCCAAACTCGGCAGACGGGAGGATCCGGAGCGCGTCTTGTTCTGCCCCACTCAGCCGGGTTTCTCCTCGACGATTCACCGGAGCTTCACGATCCGCTGGAGGCGGATGTGACTCCCGTGGCGGCTCTCCACGACGGCGACCGTACGGTCGCGACCATGGTCCAGATCGGAGATTCGGCCCCGGTCGCCCGGGAGTTCGGGGGGGACTACCGGAACATCGTCTTCGATTTCGGGGAGGCGGCGGAACCCGATTCCTCTGTCCTCTATATCGACCACACCCTTGTGTCTCCCGAGATGATCCGGTGGCAAGTCTTCATCAGCAACGATCCCGAGGGGCGGATCTGGGAGGAAGCGAGCGGTGCCAGCGTCGCCTACGCGGAGTGGGGCGTCGGGTTTCAGGGATGGACGGTGGTCGTTTCGCAGCCGGTCAGCGTGCGCTTCTTCAAGTTGGTCGACATCAAGTTCGGGCCTACGATCGCAGATCTTTCCGTGACCGAGCTGGAGGTGTTCACAAGGGTGGATCAGGTCGCCGATCGAGACCGATCGGACACGACGAATCACCGTATCGGGCTGTCGCTCGGCTATCAGTTCTTCTCCGGCGTCCGCGCCGGCTATGATCTCACCTATCGCCGACGCACCTTGACGAGGCAAGACGGTGTGCTCGAGAACCTGGGACAAGGCTTCAATGCCTCGTGGACTCGGGGGATCTGGGCGCTATCCGGCCGCTATGAGATGCGCGCTCTCGAAGGCCGGCAAGCTCGAGAGACAAGGGCCAGCAGCCAAGCCGTCTCCCTGAAGCGGGGCCAGAACAAAGACCTGGTTTCCA
Source organism: uncultured bacterium (assembly GCA_964575675.1). Classification (GTDB taxonomy): domain Bacteria; phylum Eisenbacteria; class RBG-16-71-46; order CAIMUX01; family VGJL01; genus CAZNRY01. The sequence continues at coordinate 18,103 of CAZNRY010000008.1, read as the reverse complement.
CACTCTCTTGGTCCAGGGTTCGCGACCATAGTCCAGGAGTGGAGAAGACCTCAAACAGCCTCTCGCTCGGCTCGAACTGGAATGCCGCCCCGGCTCTGCGTCTGAACCAGAGGGTCATCGGCGCCCAACTGGATGACCAAGCCGCCAAGCGGACTGCCACCTCCCTGGTCGTCTCGATATCCGTGATCGGCGAGCCGACCCAGGCGATTTCCCTGGATTTTGCGGAGAGCGAGCGATGGGTTTCACAGGAGGCGGGGACGGGCTTTTCTCGTTTTAGCGACACATCCCTTACCCTAGGATTGCGGCCGGTCCCTTTGATCTCCCTTCAGAGCATGGTCCGCTACCAGATGCGGGGTTCGGGGCATTGGCTCACACGCAATTCGATCGTCTGGGAGCTGCTCTCGGGAGGGGACCTCAAGGCTGGATTGAGCGCGCGCCACTTCCGGGACACGCGCACTCAAGAAACACAACAGGGCGCAGGCGTCCAGTTCGAATGGGCCGCGAGGCCCAGCCTCACGATTCGGGGGAATGTCGAGGCCGTGACTCTCAAGACGGCGCGGCAGGAGAACTCGCCTCTGAATGCAGAGATCAGGGGCATCTGGCGATACTAGGGAAGGCGGTCGAGATGCACAGGCGAAACGGCCAAGGGAGATTCGGGGGAGGGCTCACCTGCCTTCTCTTTGTGCTGCTGCTCTGGACCGGTTGCGCGGGAAGCGGCACGAGCTTCGTTCATCCGACCGTGGACTTCAGCCACATCCGCCGGTGTGCGTTGCTTCCATTCCAGAATCTCACCGAGGACGGTTTCGCGGATGAGCGGCTGCAGTCTGTCTTCCTCATGGAGATTCTGGAGCGCGGGTCGCTGAGCATCATCGACCCTGAGGAAACAGTGAGCGCCATGAAGGAACTGCGGCTCGCCCCGGGATCGACGTTGACGCCTGAGCAGATCGTGGCCCTGGGGAAGGCTCTCTCCGTGGAGGCGGTGTTCTTCGGCAGTGTCGAGGAATACGGGCTCCAGAGCCGCTCCCGCCAGCAGATCTACGAAATCACGGCGGCCTTCGGTATGGCCGAGACCGAGACCGGGAATCTGATCTGGCGATCCCAGGTCCATGTCGACGGATCCTCCTTCTGGAAGAAGATCTTCGGCGGTGAATCGGCAGGTTTGTACGACATCTCCCGGAAGGCCGTTCGCAGAGCGCTGGGGAGTCTCCTTTGAGACGAGTCCTGTTTCGCTTGACGGTCGTTTTGGCGATCGTCATCTGGATCGCCGGCCTGGCGCCATCCGGGGTGGAGGCGGACCCCCGGGAAGCAGGGGACGGTTCACGCGTGGCCGTTGTCCTCTTTCTCTCCTATCAGATTCCCGGTGCGCCACCATTCGATGTCGGGGCCCTTCATGCAGGATGCTGGGATCAGATGGCGGCGACCGTGCATGGACTTGGCCACAGCGAGGTTCCGCGGACGGAGGTAGAGCCGCTCATGCACAGGTGGGGCGTGCGTACGGCCCTGCTCGCGAGCGAAGGATTCATGAAGGAAGTCGCCGCCGGGTGCAACGCGGGCGAACTTCTCGTCTGCGATCTGATCATCTATGCGGATCGGCTGGTGCTGTGTGCACGCAGCGTGAGCACGGATACAGGCCGGGTTGTTTGGGCTGACCTTGAGGACGTGCGTCTTCCTCCGGAGGTCGACGCGGCGCAGGGGCCTGCCCTGCAACGGTGGTTCGACGCAACCGGACCCGCGGGGCAACGACTTCTCGGCCGTTGGAACTCTCGCGAGGCGCGCGAGGATCTTCCCTTGAATCTGTTCCTGTTGCCCATTCGGACGGAGGGGCTGGAGGCGGCCGTGGGGCGCCTGGTCACTTGCTGCCTCCTTCGGTCCCTGCTCGAATCACCCAAGCGAGGGATCGAGGATCCCGGGGTGACCTTCTCGCGACTCCGTGAGGCCGGCGTCGACCCCCAGCTGCCCGATCGCCGGACGCGACCGATCCTGGGTGGCCTCGGCGTGCCCTGTGTGGTCCTTGTGAGCGACCTCGTTGTCTACGGGTTCTCCGATGGGATGGCGCAGACCCCTCTCCTGGATGAAGAGACGGCGGCCAGCTCCATGACCCCGTTTCCTGCGTCTGCGCTTTCCGTGCGACTGATCGATGCCGATTCCGGAATCGTGATCTTCAGCGCAACGGAGTATCTCGGAATTCCACCGACACGCGGCTTGTTCGGGGTCGTAAGAGATGTTCCTATGGTCCAACGTGTCCAGCCCGTCACCGACCGACTCGTGCACGCGGCTATGCAGAAAGGCTAGGCTCCGGCGATGAAGCTCAACGTCACCATCTCGTCCTCACTCTTCATGGCGCTGATCCGGGTTTCGGTCATGCCCCTTCCCGCAACGGCCGTCGCCTCGATCGAGGCGGATATCAGCCCTTTGGCCGTGGTGGGGGCAGACACATTGACCACCGTTGATCTGGACTCGGAGATCTCGGCCACGCTGATCGCAGCCAAGGGGCGTGAGCTGCCATCTTTCGATCCGGACGCCGTTCTGGAGCGCTTGGTGCAGAACCGCCTCCTTGAGCAGGAGGGATATCGGACCTCCGCCGACCAACTACCAATCGTGCGCAATCAGGTGCGGGAGTATGTTCGCCTGAAGAGCGTGCGAGCCCTTCTCGACATGGTCTCCGCGCCCAAAGCCGGAATGGTCCTTGAAAGCGCGGACAGCCTCATCGGCCAGGCCGGCATGCTCAAGCGCTATTCGCACATTCTCGTGAAGGACGATGCGCTGGCAGTCGCTCTCCGGGACAGCCTGTTCAAGGGCGGCGTTTTTGCCGATCTCGCGAGGCTGCACTCATTGGACGGGACGTCGGCCCAAGGAGGCGACCTGGGTTGGGCGGCGGAAGGCGTGTATGTCGACGCTTTCGAAGCGGCGGCCGCTCGGCTGTCACTGAACGAGACGTCGAGCCCGGTCAAGACCCAGTTCGGCTGGCACCTGATCACCCTGACCGGGTCCAAGGCAGACACCCTCAAGTCCAAGGCAATGGCGCAAGCCCTGGTCGAGGCGCGGGAGAAGGATCGGCGCTCGGTCGTCGTAGAGAGATACGTCGATTCGCTGAAGACGAGCCTCGGGGTGACCGTCGACGATTCACTTCTGGCCGGTTTGGACTACCGTTCAAAGGACCCGGCCGTGCAGAAGGACCTCGAGACCAGCAGCGCGGTTCTTGCAGTTCTGCCCACGGGGAATCTCTCCGTTCGCGGCCTCACCCGCAATATCCGATTCCAGTACTTCCATGGCATCGCCGACCGTCCCGAAGCCGCCCAGATCAGGGATCAAATGTTCCGGGAGTGGGTGATCGAGGGCCTGCTGAGCTATCAGGCCAAGAAACTGGGACTCGATCAAGACCCCGGCATTCTCACCAAGGCGCGCAGGGAAGAACGACGCCTGATCCGAGAAGAGGTTCTCAAGACGGTGTTGGGGGACGAGGTCAAACCCACCGAGGAGGAGGTTCGCGCCTACCACGAATCCCACCTGAACGACTTCATCCCCGCCCCGCGGATCAAGGTCCAGAGCGTTCTGGCCGAGACGGCCGAGACGGCCCGTCGATTTCGGGACGAGATGGACGCAGGCGCCCAGCTCAAGTGGCTCGCGAGCCGCTCGCCAAGCGAGGTGGATTCCATCCCCCCGTTTCCCACCGACTGGGTGGACGCCGGCGTGGTCGGATTGAAAGATACCCCGCCGGTCGAGGGGGCGGTGGTCGGCCCGATTGAGTTGCCCGGCGGTTGGGCCGTAGCTCGGATCGTCGCCGTGGAACGATCGGGCCCGGCACCACTGGAGACCTGCCGGGAGGCGGTCCTTCGAGCCATGAGAGGCGCTCGGATTCGGCAGGCCATCCAGGATGCGTTCGCGCGCCTGGAGTCGGCTACCGAGATTCGCATCCTGGAGGGCGCCAGGCAGCTCACGGCCGATCGCCTCCTGCGGTTGCACGCGAAACGTTCCGAAGGAGGGGATCGGTGAGCCCGCCAATCGCGCCTCGAACCCGGTCCGTGCTGCCGTGGATTCCCGCCTCGATCCTGGCCGTGCTGATCGTTGTCGCCGCCGCGTCCGCCTCGGATCGGTTCAAGGCGAAGGAGTGTCTGGACTGTCACAAGGACATGTCCGCCCAGGTGAAGGCTCCCAAAGCGCACAAACCGTTCAAGGACAAGCAGTGCGAGAGCTGTCACAAACCGCACGGGATTCTCGGAAAGCTGATCCTGAAGGCTCAGGGCGGAGAACTCTGTCTGCCGTGTCATCAAGAGATCGCGGCGGCCTGCTCGCTCACGGTGGTGCATGAACCGGTGAAGGCGGGGGCGTGCACGGATTGCCACAATCCGCACGGAACCGGCAAGCCGGCGATGCTCAGCGCCGAGGGGGATGCCTCATGCTTCTCCTGCCATAATCGATCGGCCTTCGAGCGGCAGTATGTGCATCAACCCGTCGCGAAGGACGGCTGTGCAGCTTGCCATGAACCACACGGATCGGAGCACGAGGGACTCCTGCTGAAGAACTCCCGCGAGCTCTGTCTGTCCTGCCATGAAGCGGGTTCGGTCCTCCGATCAAGCCACGGGAACATCGAGGTCTCCTCCACGAACTGCGCCGACTGCCACGACCCCCACAGTTCGACCAGCCCGAAGCTCTTGCGCCCCTCGATCCATGCTCCGGTCGCCGGCATGGAGTGCGAGAGCTGCCACTCCCGCGATGAATCGGGCAAGGTCACGCTCCTCGATGAGACGGAATCGCTCTGCGAGACGTGTCATGGTCTGCGGTCCGAAGCCCCGGCATTCCCGCATTCGGCATTCGCCGACGGGTCATGTACGGACTGCCACGCGGTCCACGGGAGTCCGTATGCGCCGTTACTGCGCGAGAGCGAAGCCCGCCTGTGCTCCGGCTGCCACGACGATGTGGCCAAGAAGGTGGACCACCCCCATCCTCCCGTGGTCGAGGGAGCTTGCTCGACGTGTCATGGGGCGCACGGTTCCAGCCAGCCGTCGCTTCTCAAGCAGGCGGAGCAGGATCTCTGCACAAGCTGCCACAGTGAGATGTCGCCGCCGGCCCATGCGAACCAGGTCACCCACGCGCCGTATGTGAAGCAGCCGTGCACGACGTGCCATGCGGCCCACGGATCGCGCCAGGCGGCCATGTTGACGAAGGCCCCCGGCGAGCTTTGCCTGTCCTGCCACACGAGCGTGGGGCTTCTGATCGCCGCACCGCATCCCCACGCGGTCGTTGCGCGAGGCGAGTGCCTCTCGTGTCACGCGGCCCATTTCTCCGACAGGGCCGGGTTGCTGAAGGACGAACCGGGGAATCTCTGCGCAGGCTGCCACGAAGAGATCATCGGAAAGCCGGGCGAATCCGGCGTCCACCCGCCGGTCGCGGAGAAGGCCTGTCTCGACTGCCACATTCCGCATGGTGGAGATGAACCTGCTCTGCTCAACGCGTCTACGAAGCAGGTCTGTCTCGGATGTCATGGCGATCTGGTCGACTCGGCGTCGATGCCCTTTTCGCACGAACCCGTCGCCGAGGGATCGTGCTCGGAATGCCATGATCCCCACCGCTCCCAGAAGCCGGCCCTTCTGGTGGCTTCTTCTCCCGCGCTCTGTCTGGGCTGTCACAGCAAGATCAAGGAAACCGAGGGGGCGGTCACGGTTCACTCCCCGAGCCAGGGTGACTGCCTGATCTGCCATCAATCGCACGGCGGACAGGATCCGACCTTCCTGCGTACTGCCGTGCCGGGCCTCTGCCTCAACTGCCATGACGAGGGGAGCCAGAGCTTCCGAGAGAAACACCTACAGCAGGAAGGTCGAAAGATGGACTGTCTCGGCTGTCATGCGGGGCACCAATCGGGGAAACCGGCCCTTCTGCACACCCGAAGCCATCCCCCATTTGAGGAGAAAACCTGCGACGTTTGCCACGCGGCCGATGGGTCCACCCCGTCCCCGGTGGGGGAGACGTGCTCGACCTGCCACGACGATCTTTCACCCGCGAACACCGGCCACAAGACCCAGCATGCCCCCTTCGCCTCCGGCGAGTGCACGGCCTGCCACAACCCCCACACGGCAAGTGGGGAACACCTTCTCGCGGGAAGCGTCAGCCAGACCTGCGAATCCTGTCACGCGCTCGGCGATCTCTATCCCGTCCCGGCCCTAGCCCACACGCCGGTGCGGGAGGGCCAATGCGACGCTTGCCATTCGGGGCACAGCTCCGATCAGCCGGCGATTCTCAAGAAGCCGCAGGGGCAGCTCTGCCTGAGCTGTCACGAGGACATTCGCAGCCTCGTTGAGAAGGGAACGGCTCACCAACCGGTCTCCAAGGGTAGGTGCGACGGTTGCCACGACGCGCACGGCACGACCAACGCCAGGATGCTCAAGAGTCCGGTGCCGGAACTGTGCACGAGCTGTCACGATCTGCAGAGCCCCGCTCTCGCATCCCGCCATCAAGGATTCTCGCTCCAGGGGGTCGACTGCTCGGGCTGTCATGATCCACACAGCGACGTCAAGACATCGATGGCGGGCGGGAGCATCCACCCGCCCTACTCCGGCGGCCAGTGCGGGAAGTGCCACAAGGGCAGTACACCGGAGTTGCGCGATCGCCAGACGGTGGTTTGCTTCGGATGTCACCCCGGGCTGGAGCAGGATATCTTGCGAGGCAAGGTTCACGGCGCGCTCGAGAAGGGAGACAAGCCGTGCACCGTGTGCCACCGTCCCCACGCCTCATCGGCGGCGATGTTGCTTGCGAGGGCGGACGAATCACTGTGCGCCACCTGCCATTCTGAGCGGGTGATGTCCTTCCAGACGGCGGAGTACAAGCACCCCTCCCAGAGCAAGGGGCCTTGTCTCGTGTGCCACGATCCCCACACCCAGAACGCGCCGGCCTCATCGGGAACCGCTGCAAGCGAACCCTGTCTCCGGTGCCACGACTTCACCAAGCACGTCACCCATCCGATGGGACCGGTGGCTCTAGACCCCCGGACCCAGCAGCCGATCCGATGCGATAGCTGCCACGATCAGCATGGTTCTCGGTTCAAGTACTTCCTCCGGGAAGATCCGTCCGGGCGCCTGTGCATTCAGTGTCATACCGAGAAAATTCGTCAGGCGCGATGAGAATCACGGCATAGAGAACCTAAGCATCAAAGGCTGCCATCAGGAAGGGTCCGCTTCGTCTCCCTGAGCGGAGGTTTCCTGAACGGAACTGCCGTCCAGGCCAGTCTCCGCCATATCCCCTGCTCTCAAAGCTGATTAGCTCCCAACAGACCATGGACTGCCCCAATCCAGATCCAACGGAGATTGCTGAGTTTTTCATCACTCAACACAAGGCCTGTCTGCTTGGCAAACACTGTGATCAAAGTTTCGACAATGTGCTTGCCATTCACTGAGCTGCAAAGTAAAGTATTCACTATAAGTAGTTGCCTGGGAATGCCAGGCGAACCTTGGGCCTGATCGATAGGGGCACTAGGCTTTGGAGCTAAGCAAGTTCAGCGTGTTTCTTCGCGGCGAGACGGACGTGCGATTCCGGCCTCCCTGCCTCAAGCGAGCGATCCGCTCGACCGGTCTTTGCCTTCTCTTGCTGCCGGCCTGGGTCGTGGGCGCACACGCCACCGTACTGCTTCAGTACCAAACCGCATTGGAACTCCCACGCGAAGATGTTCGTGCGGGGCTTCCTGTGGCGGTGACCGCCGGCCCAGATGGAAGCGTCTGCGTCGTCGACGCCACCGCCCGCAGCGGCCATCTCTTCGATTCACACAACACCCTTGTCTTCAGCACGGCCGGAATCGCGGGACTTGCGGACCCGATGGACATCTCGGTCGAGGCGTCCGGCGGTTTCGTCTGCACGGACAGCAGATCGCAAGGCGGGCGAACGATTCGTCGTCTGGACTTCTTCGGTCAGCCCATACCCTTCGAGCCCGAGCAACCCTCCGATTCCTGGCAGCCCGAACATTTGCTCCTAACCCGCGATGGCAACTACGTAACAACCGATGCATCGAACGGTTTGCTTGCCAAGAGCGACGCGGAGACGGGGGCGCTTCTTTGGAAGGTGGCGCTGCAGGAAGATCGCACCGGCGAACTCATCGGGATCGGTAGACCGGCGGAAGCTCCCGATGGGCGGCTGCTCCTGCCCATCCCGGGAAACCGGCAGGTCGCGGTCCTTTCCCCGGAAGGCGAGTTTGAAACCGCGTTCGGTACACCCGGAGGGGCTCGGGGCCGCCTGAGCTTCCCGGTCGGAGTGGCGTTCTGCCCGGGCGGAACCATCGCAGTGCTGGACAGGATGAGGCACCTCGTCCTGCTCTATGACGAGCAATACCGGTTCGTATCGGAGTTCGGCAGGTTTGGGACAGGCCCTACGGATCTCTACTTCCCCACGGCAATTGCGGCCACGGCCGACGGCCGAGTCTACGTGGCGCAGGGGCTCGAGGGAAGAATCCACCTGTTCCGATTCACTTCAACAGGGGCCGCAAACCTCAACGCAAGCCGTTCCCGGCCGACGGATGCCGGGCGGGAGGAACGTTCGAACCGTTCCCGAAGGGAGGGGGGTATCTGAGGGGAGATGCGGGCTCATTGCCGTGTATCGGCACCACTAGACAGATGGCTCTTCACTTTCCATCGGGGTCATTCAAAAGGGGAGGTAACGTAATGAGAGTTTTCGCATACTTGCTGGCATTGATGCTGGTTCTTGCCGTCGGTCAAGCCTATGCCTTCCATGACGGGGGGGTAGCTTACTGCGCGGGCTGCCATACCATGCACAACAGCCAAAATGGCCAGCTTGTCGACCCGACTTCCGCGACGGGTCACGCGTACCTGCTGAAGTACGGCAACAGCAGCGACACCTGCCTGAACTGCCACGCCAACTACGGCCAGTTCTACAGCGGCGCGGGCTTCGGTCCGGGCGGTGACTTCTACTGGCTCACCAAGACCTACACGTGGTCTTCGCACGGCACCACCAAGACCAGCCCCGGCAGCAGCCACGGCCACAACATCATATCGCCGGCCAAGGGGCTGACCGCGGACGCCACGCTGACGACCGCACCGGGCGGGGACTTCCTCGCCTCGCGGCTCTCCTGCACGAGCTGCCACGATCCGCACGGAAACGAGTCTTTCCGCATCCTCTACGGGACCGCGGTGGGACCGATCTACGACGGAACGCGCTACGACTTCAACTACGAGCAGCCTCTGGCCAAGGGGAACTCCCGGAAGACCTACGTCGGTGGCGGCGGCAACGAGACCAACGCTCAGCACACCGTCTACAAGGACGGAATGTCGGAGTGGTGCGCGAACTGCCACGTCAACTTCCACTCGGACGAGACGAACAACTTCGTCCATCCCGAGGAAGACATGGGTTCGACGATTGCCGCGAACTACAATGCCTATGTCAGCACGGACGACACGGTGACCGGCACGCAGGCGACGGCGTACTGGGGTCTGGCCCCATTTGAGGCCGTCAACGTGGACCTGGCCACCGTCAGCACCACGAGCAACACCGAGGGGCCGACCGGCGTGGACAAGGTCATGTGCGTCACCTGCCATCGCGCGCACGCCAGCGCGTTCGACGACATCGGCCGTTGGGACTTCGACACGGTCTTCATGGTCGATTCGCACCCGATGGCCACCGACGGCGGCGTGGGTACGAATGACGCGACGAACAAGTACTACCAGTACGCGTTCGCCACGAATCAGCGCTCGCTCTGCAACAAGTGCCATGTGAAGGACTTCGACGACGAGCCTCGTCCGTAGTTCTTCGTCGAGTTGGATTCGGAAGAGGGCGCGGGCTGATCGTAGCCCGCGCTCTTCATTCTGATCGAAGTGATTCGGCGGCCTTGGCAGCCGCGCCGAGAAGTCCAATCCTCTCGTTCATGATCACGTGGACCGGAATCGCCGACAGAAGGGCCGCATGCCGGCCCTTGTCCAGAAACGAGCGAATGAAGGTCCCGTCGCACAGCGCCCCCGCGATCCTCGGGGCGATCCCGCCCGCGATGTAGACCCCTCCCGAGGCCATGACCTTGAGCGCCAGGTTTCCCGCCTCCGCGCCGTAGATCGAGACGAAGAGTTCGAGCGCCGCCGCGCACGCCGCGTCGTTTCCGGCCAACGCGTGCGCCGTGACGACCGCGGCCGGATCAGTAGCCTTCATCTCCGTGCGCACGGCCGTCGATTCGGCGGCGATGCCGTCCTCCAGGACAAAGCGGTAGAGATCGCCGAGCCCGGAGCCGGAAAGGATCCTCTCGTACGAGACGTGTCCGTGGAGGGCGGAGAGGCGCCGGCAAAGCCGCCATTCGGTTTCATTCCGGGGGGCGAAATCCACATGGCCTCCCTCGCTGGAATGAACGCGGTACCGACCCCCCTCCCGGGTCAAGAACCCTTCCCCCAGGCCCGTTCCCGCACCGATCAACGCGACCGGCCCATCCAGCCGGGGCTGCCCTTCCTGAAGGCAGATGAGATCGTTGGATTCGAGCTGCGAGAGGCCGTGGCCGATCGCCTGGAAGTCGTTCAAGATCTCGATCCGGGAGATTCCGATCCCCTGCGCGAGGCGCCCCGGGTGGATCTCCCAGGGGATGTTCAGCGCACGGCAGCTTTCCTCGACGATCGGGCCGGCGATTCCGAAGCAGGCCGAATCGATGGCGCCTTCCTCGCCCGAGAGGAAGTGGCGGACCATCGATGCCATGCCGTCGAACCGGCGGCTCTCGAGTCGCGCCTCGCGGACCGATGCCAATCGATAACCCTCAAGAACGAAGATCGCTAAGAACGACTTCGTGCCGCCGATGTCTCCTGCAAGGATCCGCAAGGTCCCTCCGTGAATGGTCCGCTCACCATCGAACCGCGGCGGAGTCGTTCCGCGCCGGGCGGCCGCTTGGCGCTTCGCCCGCTCGGCCGCTTCGGATTTCCGAGCTTAGCGGCGAGCCGTTCGCGGCGCCACGCCGCTGATCGTGGCCGTTTGAAGAATCGCGCGCTTGCGGTTAGGATCCAGGCGTTCGTTCCATGGGCGGGGCGGGGGTGGCCCCCGGGAGGAAACGACGGAAAGAACCCTTGAGGCAGATCTCCGAACGATCGAAGGGGAGTTCGCCGCCGCCATGGGGGACGCCCCGCGGGTTGCACAAGCCTGCAACCGTCTGCGCGCGAAGCTCCAGGCGGCGCCCGCTGATCCCGAGATCCTCGCGGCGCTCCTTCCGCTCGCGGATCTGCTGCGGAGGCGGACAGGATCGATCGCCGGGCACCTCTTCGATCTCCTCGGCGATGCGGCCATCGCGTCCGCAGATCCTTGGCCGTTCCTTTCCGCCCTGGTCGCCGCGCGTGACGCCGATCTTCGCGCGCGGGCTTTGGATCTCGTCCTGGACTCGGCGCACCGAGGCGGGTTGCCCGTCGATCGAAAGGTCGCGCGCTACCTGGCGGCCCTTGCGAACGGACCGGACGCCCCCCTGGCCGGCGGGAGGGAGCTTGCGCGGGTCGGCGAGATTCTCAGGCACCTGGTTCTTCCTCCGCCCGTCGCCGACCCGGATCCGATCGTCGCCCTCTACCTCTCCCCGGAGGATTCGCGAGCCCGCCGTCTGGCAGCCCGAATCCTCGACTCCGCGGGGGAGCCTGCCCCATCGGATGTTCGCGAGCGCCTTCTCGGACGCGAGGCCGAGATCAGGCTCACCCCGTATTTGGACTACACGCGCGCGAGCTTCCGCGACGTGCTCGACATCGCCACGGAAGACGGGGCCCCGCCGCTCTTCCTGGAATCGCTTTCGAAGGCAGAGGATGCATGCGGCGAGAGGATCTTGCGCGAGGCGATCGCCACCTTGGGATGGTCGCGGGTCAATCTGGGCATCGAGGTCTCGACGAGGATCCCGACGAGCGTCGGAGGGGCATTCCCGCTCCTCTTGAGTCCCGCTGAGGCGCGACTGCTCGACGCCTACAAGCCGGCGAGGCGTCTGGAAACGAAGTTCCTTCTGGCGGCGCACGGGGGTTCGCCGGCCGATGCGCCGGCGGGTACTGCCGGAGCCGATCCCATCGGCAGGTTTCGCACCTACAATTTGGCGCACGCCGAGGTCCTGGGCGAGATCCTGAGCGTCGCCCCTCTCTCACCTGCTCGGGTGGAGCGGATCCTCGATGAGATGGACCGGATCACGGAGGATTTCGTCGTCCTCTTCGCCCGATACGACGAGGAGTGCGCCGCCCTTCCACGGCTCTACGCGGAGCTGAAGGCGCGGATCTTGGACGAACTGGGGTCGGCGGTCCCCGGGCGCCCCTTGACGGCGGAACTGACACGGCTCGTGCAGATGTTCGAGGATCCGAAGAACCTATCCGAGGTCCGCACACTCCACGGTCTGAAGCGCTACCTCCACCAGAAGGGGCTTCGCCTCGGGTTCAAGCTGGTCGACTCGGGACGGGCGACGAACCGATCGGTCGATCTCATTCTGGCTACGCGGGACCGGATCGTCGGGATCGCTTCGCGAATTCTCTACGTCGACTTCGAGCCCGAGGACGCCGGGGCGGGCGCCGGCGCGATTCCGTATCCCGTGCGCGTGGTGGCGGACGGCTTCGGCCGCCAGCTCCTCCACGGGGAAGGGAAGCTTCCCGACGTCAAGGTCTTCTGCTACGGCAACGAAGTCCACTACTACATCTCCTTCGGGAACCACCCAGCGTTTCTGCGGATCGACTACGCCCCGCCGCTTCGTGGCGGGATGATCGACCTGGAGTACTACGGGGTCAGCAAGTACGAGATGACGGAGCACCCGGCGCCCGATCTGCCGGCGATCCGCCACTTCTTCCGCCGACTCGATTTCGACGCGAAGGTCGCGAACACGCGGATCCACGCGCGCTACGACAAGGAGCGAGCGATCGACCTGGCCGATCTGTGCGAGCGGGTCGAGTCGCTCTTCCGGCTCGCTCCGTACCTGATGGACCTCGATTGGACGATCGGCTCGCTTCGCTTGAACGAGGAGGCGCAGCGCGACGTCGCGGCATCTTGGTGCGACTTCTTTCTACGTTGGGGAACCCTTCCGACCGGCGAGCTCTTGACCGGCGACCGACAGGGAATCCTCCTTGGTCTGGAGATCGATTCCACGGGGAGCGAGCGGGAGCTTGTCTGGACGGGCGAGAGACCGTATCGCGACCGCTTCACGGTCCCCGCTCCGGAGGGTTTCCTCGCGCACATCGATGCGGCGCTGAGGGCGCGAGGGCTTCGGTCGCCGATCTCCCTTTCGCCCGGGTCCGAACCGGCGGTCGGACAGGTCCAGCTCGAGCGGACGCTGCTCGGTCCGCTGCGGGAGGCTGTTGCCCGCGGCGAGATCGTCGAGGGACCGGACGGATTCGTCCCTGCCGGGCCGGATTCGTATGAGTCTCTCCATGAGGCTCGATGTCTCGCCGAGCTTCTCGCCTCGGACGATGCAGAAGATCCCGGGCTCGAGAGGGCCTCGCGCCTCGCCGCGCTGGTCGCCCCGCTCGAGCGGACCCTTCGCTTCCACACGACGGGAAGTATCAACGGCTTCGAGGTCCAGCGCGCGCGGTTGGCGCTGCGCGGCGGATGGATCTTCCTCTATGTCCTTCGCGACGGGGGCGGGATGATCCGGCTCGCGATCACGTCGCGGGACGAGGTCGTGTGCAGACGGCGCGCCGGCGTGGAGGGGGCGTGGGCCGGGAACCTCGCGCTCGACGCGTTCGACTTCGCGGCGCTGCTTCGCCGCAATGGCTACCTCACGCCCGGTCTCGAGATCGAGGGCGGAACGGGTAGCGAGAGAGAGGCCCGCGACATCCGCGCGCTCTTTGCGTCGCCAAACACACGACGCGCGCATGCTCCGCTGCCGGGAGAGAAGGTTCTCTTCGGGGTCAAGGCTTCTCCCGGCCGCGCGACGGGGATCGCGCTCTTCGGAACCGTCGGGCGCAAGCCCGAGGAGATGGACGGCGGGATCCTGATCGCGCCTTCGATCAGTCCCGAAGAGAACAGCTACATCTACCGCTCCTCGGGGATCGTCTCAACCGGGGGGGGATCTTGAGTCACGCCGGGCTTCTGGCCGTGCAGTTCCGCAAGCCGTCCCTGATCGTTTCGGGGCGATGGGATCTCTCGAGGGAAGGATCCCCTTCGCTCCTCTACTCGACGTTCGACTACGAGGAGGCCGAAGAGCGTCTCGGCGGCTACACGATCACCTTCAGACAGGACATCCGTGAGAGGCAATGCGTCCTCCGCGAGGGCGACGTCGTGATCGTGGACGCCGACGAGGGGACGATGCGGGTTCTCGGGTCCGATCGCGACACGCTCACCCTGCACGAAGAGCTCCGGCAGCTGCGGGACACGGGGCTGTGGCTCGCGGAAGCGGGATCTGACGCAGAGGTACTTGCGCTGCGCGGCAGGCGGCTTCGCACCCGTCACCAACTTGGGAGGCTCCTCGCTCGGATCGACGATGCCGTGCTCGCGCGGCATGCCGTTCGTGAGCTTCTGACCGGCGATCTAGCGATCGGTCCGGCTGCCGGACCTGTCACGACGAGGGGCGAGAAGGCCGAGCTCCTGAGGGTTCTGCTCGAGAACCGGGCTGTCGGCCGCGTCGCCGGAGATTGCGCCCTCGAGATGGTGCGGGACTTGGACGCCCGGTTTTCGGCGCGGCGCGAGGAGGCGCTCCACTCGATCCCGGACGCAGAGGAGGCGTATGAGATTCTCTCGCAGAGGCTCGATCTCTTGCGGCTGCGTGGAACGCTGGAAGGAGTCCGGCGCCTCCTGGACGATTGCGGACTGGGCGGTGGAGAGACGCCGCCCATCGAGACGGGGTCCGTCGAGCGGCTTGCGCGGGAGAGGATCGCGTCCATCCTCGGTCGTCTCTGCGGTAGACTCGGCGGTCTTCCGAGCAAGATTCGCCCCGTGGCCGAGGTCCGTCATCTCCTGCGGCAGATCGAGCGACTCGAGACCATTCTGCCGTCCGCGATCGGCTCGCGCGAACTTCTCGAAGAGGCGCGCCGTCGACTCGCCGCGGAGGATCGGGAGGTCGTTCGGGAGCTCGCCGGCCTGCGGACTCTCCGACCCGCGGACGGAGGGCTCGAGCTGCGGGAGATGATCGGCTCGAAGGCTGCGAACCTCGCCGAGGTCGATCGCCTGCTCGGACCGGGGCGCGTTCCGGAGTGGTTCGTCGTGACCGACGCCGCGTTGAGCGGTCTTCTCGATTCCCCGATCGGCGGCGAGGGGCCGACACTGCGGGGTACTATCGAAACGATTCTCGCGCAGTCCGAGACGAGCCACGCCCAGAAATCGTTCCTAATCCGGAAGCTCTGGGAGGGCGCCCGGCTGCCGGAGGACCTGGAGGCGAAGCTTCTTGCCGCCTACCGGGGTCTCGGGGGGACGGAGGGGCCAGCTGTGGCTGGGGATTCAGGAGAGCCGTTCGTCGCGGTCCGCTCGTCGGGCTGCGAGGAGGACCTCGAGGAAACGACCCGTGCGGGCGAGTTCGCAACCTTCCTGTTCGTGCGGGGCGGCGAATCGTACATCCGCTCGCTCAAACAGGCCTGGGCGGGTCTGTGGACCGAGCGGGCGATCCACAATCGGGCGGTCCTGGGTCTCGGCGCGGGTGGGGCCGGCGGGGGGCTGATCGTGCAGAGGGTCGTCCGTTCCCGCGTGGCCGGCGTCCTGCAAACGGAAAACGTCGGTGAGGGCCGGCTCCGCGAGATGGTGATCAACGCGGGGCTCGGGCTCGGCGAGGGGATCGTCTCTGGGACCGTCGGCGCGGATCAGGTCGTCGTGGCCAAGGGAGGCGATCCCGAGGAAGGACCGCTTCGATTCCGCTACCTCACGAACGACAAGCGCGAGAAGGTGATCTTCGACGAGAAGCGGGGAGTCGGCACAGTACGGGTCGAGACGCTCTACCACGAGCGCTTCAGGCCCGCCCTGGAGTATGTCGAGATCTGCGAGCTGGCCGGAGCGGCCGCGCGACTCGAGAGGGCGTACGGCTGCCCTCTCGACATCGAATTTGCGATCGAAGGGACCCGGCTCGCGATTCTGCAGGTGAGGCCGGTCGTGACGTTCGCGGCGGTCCTTCGCGAGACCAGGGATCAGTATAGTCTGGAAGCGGCCTGTGACAGTGAGCAGCCGGGCGGTGGCTCGGCAACGGCCGGTCGTCATGAGTAGTCGGGCGGCCGCGTGCGCCGGTGGATCGCGCCGGGGTGAGCAGCCGTCCTACCGCCCCGACAGGGCGGACGGAGGAAGAAGATGATCCGACGGGAGGAGTCGCTCGCATACCATTCTGGAGAGCGTCCGGGGAAGATCGAGGTGCGGTGGACGAAGCCGTGCCTGACGCCGCGCGAGATGCGGCTCGCCTACCTTCCCGGCGCGGCTTTTCCCGCTGAGGAGATCGCGAAGAATCCCTCGGCCACCTTCCGCTACACGTCGAAGGGTAACCTGGTCGGCGTGATCACGAACGGCTCGGGCGTTCCCGGCTTGGGGAATGTCGGTCCGCTGGCGGCCAAGCCGATGCAGGAGGGGATCGCGATCCTCTTCAAGAAGCTCGCCGACATCGATGTCTTCGATCTCGAGCTCGACACGGACGATCCGAACCGGTTCATCGAGACCGTGCAGATGCTCGCCCCGACTTTCGGGGCGATCAACTTGAAGGATATTCGCGCCCCGGAGGGGCTCTACATCTACGACCGTCTCTGCGAGAGGCTGCAGATCCCCATTTTCCACGAGAACCTCTACAGCACGGCCGTCGTTGCGGCCGCTGCGCTCCTGAACGCTCTCGATCTTGTCCAGAAGGAGATTGGATCGATCCGCGTGATCCTGAGCGGCGCGGGGACCGTCGGCATCGGTTGCGCCCGCCTGCTGCTGCGCCTGGGAGTCAGCCCCGAAAACCTCTTCGTCTACGACGTCCACGGACTCCTTCACCCGGGGCGGGCCGATCTGAACGATTACCAGCACGTTTTCGCCCGGGCCGGACAGCCGCGGAGCCTGGTCGAGGGCATGAGGGGAGCCGACGTCTTCATCGGCGCCTCGGCCGGCGGGGTCGTTACGCAGGAGATGGTGCGCTCGATGGCCCGGTTCCCGATCGTCTTCGCGCTCGCCACGCCCGAGCCGGAGATCGGATACGAGGCGGCGCGGGCGAGCAGGCGGGATGTGATCGTCGCCACCAGCCTGGGCGAGCACCCGAACACCGTGACCGATCTGTTGAGCTTCCCCTACGTCATCCGCGGTGCGCTCGACTCGCGGGCGACCCGAATCACGGAAGGGATGTTGATCGCCGCGGCCCGCGCCCTCGCGGGGCTCGCGCGCGAGGACGTTGTGGACGAGGTCGCGCGCGCCTACGGGTACGCATCGTTCAGCTTCGGGCCGGAGTATCTGCTCCCGAAACCGATCGACCCCAGGATCTTCGTCCGAGAGTCGGCAGCAGTTGCCGCCCAGGCCGCCGCCGAGGGGTGCGCCCTGAACCCGCAGGACGGCAGGGCCTACGAGGAGAGTCTGAGCGTGCGGCTCGGCACGGGGCGCGAAACGATGCGCCGGCTGATCGTGAAGGCGCGCCAGGAGCGGATGCGCGTCGTTTTTCCGGAGGGAACGGACGAAACGATCCTCCGCGCGTGCCACATCCTCGATGATGAGGGGGTCGCCAAGCCGATTCTTCTCGGGCGGGAGGATGAGATCCGCTCGTCGATCGAGAAGCTCGGCCTCGACATCGGCAGCACGACGATCGTCGACCCGGCGCGCTCGCCCCGGTTCGATGCGTACGTCGACGAGTTCTTCCGGATGCGGCGCCGGCGCGGCGTGACCCGGGCTTCGGCGGCCAAGCGTCTCCTCCAGGGGGGGCACTTCGGCGCGATGATGCTGCACGCCGACGACGCGGAGATGATGATCACGGGCGTCACGGCCCACTACGCCGAGTCGGTGGCCATGGTTCTCGATGCGATCGGCCCGGCGCCGGGGGTGAACCGGATCTCGAGCCACTTCATGGTCCTCTTGCCGAAGGAGGTCGTTTTTCTCGCCGATTGCGCGATGAACATCGATCCCACGGCGGAGGACCTCTCCGAGATCGCACTCTCCGCCGCCGGGATGGTCCGCTCGTTGGGGATCGAGCCGAGGATCGCAATGCTCTCCTTCCCGAACTTCGGCAGCGTGGATCATCCCGTCGCGCAGAAGGGGCGGCGGGCGTGTGAAA
>CAZNRY010000007.1:2198-44767 GCA_964575675.1 uncultured bacterium | reverse complement strand
TCTTCACCTTCTTCTTGGCGACCTTCTTCTTCGTGACCTTCTTCTTGGCAACCTTCTTCTTCGCGACCTTCTTCTTCCCGACCCTCTTCACGGCCTTCTTAACGGTCTTCTTGGCCTTCTTCACCTTCTTCTTCGCGACCTTCTTCTTGGCGACCTTCTTCTTCGCGACCTTCCTCTTCGCCACCTTCTTCTTCATAACCACGGTGAATTTCCTCCCTTCCGTGGGCTAGGACGAGGTGCTGCCTTCGGTTGTAGTCCGGTCTCCAGCACCACTCGCGAGTTCCCGGACCAGCTCCAACATTTTTGCCAGATCGAAAGGTTTCCTGAGGTAGTGATCTACGAACAGCGCTCGACAGACCCTCTCGGAGTCCGGATTGTCGAACGCCGTCATCACAACGGCCCGTCCCTTGAATCCCGAGGAGCGACATTCCCGGAGCAAATCCAACCCGGACTTGCCGGGGAGCTTCACATCCAGGACGACGACGTCCACGACTCCGGCATCCACCAACTGCCGCTCGGCATCTTCCGCGCTGGACGCCGCCAGCACGTCGAAGCCATCCTCTCGGAGCGCGTTGGAGAGGGTCCGCAGAAGTAGGACCTCGTCATCGACAAGTAGAACCTTGGGACTCACGCTGGAAACCTCACGCAAGGCACTAGTTACCAATTGCGTGCCAGTCAGATATATTTCGTGCTACGGTCCTGCTAACTAACGCACATACAATACGTTACGTGGATTCCTAAGGAGCCTGCCGTGAGAAAACGACGGCGTGAAGTCTCGCCAAATCCGCCAATATATTTGACATGTCTCGCCGGGCGTAACGCTAATGCATTGGGCGAACGGCTGTTGGGGGAACGAATGTCGACTGTCAAATAGTTGGATGTGTCAAACTAGTGGACGCTCGCTCGATCAAGGCGGATCGCTTAAGCCGCTCGATCAACCCTTGTCGCGAAAGTCCCAGGATGCGCGCGGCCTGGCTCTTGTTTCCCTTGCAGTGTTCGAGCACGCGCAAGATGTGCTCGTCCTCGATTTCATGAAGCGTCCGCAGGGCATCGCCTGCCCGATCACCCTGACGCTCAACGACATTTCCTCCCCGGGCCCGCGCGAGGAACTCGGCCGGCAGATGCTTCGGCTCGAGAAACTCTCCATCCTCCAGGAGGACGATCCGCTCGAGCAGATTCCGCAACTCGCGGACATTCCCCGGCCACCGGTAGCTCAGGAAGAGATCGCGAACCTCGGGGCTCAAGCCCCGGAAACCCTTCTTGAACTCAAAGGCGAGCTCCCGCAGGAACCCGTCGGCGAGGAGGTTCACGTCCTCCTCGCGCTCACGCAACGGCGGTAGCTCGATGCGACTCACATGAAGACGCCAGAACAGATCTTCCCGGAACCGGCCGGCCGCAACCGCCGCATCGAGATCGACGTGGGTCGCCGCAACGAGGCGGATGTCGATCGCGATGTCGACGTTCCCCCCGACCCGCTTGAACGTCCTGTGCTCGATGAACCGGAGGAGCTTCGCCTGTGTTGAGGCGGGCAGGTCGCCGATCTCGTCGAGGAAAAGGGTCCCTCCGTCGGAAAGCTCCGCCAGGCCCCTCTTCAGGTGGGTGGCGCCCGTGTAGGCGCCCTTCTCGTGGCCAAAGAGCTCATTCTCGAGAAGCGTCTCCTGCAGGGCCGAGCAGTTCAGCTCCATGAACGGGGCGCGCCGGCGTTCGCTCTCGAAGTGAAGCGCCCGCGACACGAGCTCCTTACCCGTCCCGCTCTCGCCGAGGACGAGGACGCTGGAAGCATCCGATCGCGCGATCTTGCGAACGATTTCAAGAGTCTTGCGCATCGCCGAACACTCGCCGAGGATCTGATCCCGCGCGTAGCGTCCCCTCTCCCTCATCTGGTATCCCGCCAGGTGGCTCTCCCGCGCGGACGACTTGACCGCCGTCTCGACGGCGAGCACGACCTCCTCCATGTCGTACGGCTTGCGAAGAAAGTCAACCGCCCCCTTCTTGATCGCCTGCACGGCGGCTTTCGTGTCGGCATAGGCGGTGAGGACGATGACCTGAACGGCCGACTCGATGTCGCGGATCTTGGGCAGCAGATCGAGACCGTCGGCATCGGGAAGCTTCAGATCGAGCAGGACGATCTGGGGACGCCAATCGGAGACCTGCGCGAGCCCGACCTCACCCGTCGGGGCCGATTGGACTGCGTAGCCGCGCTCCTCGAGCACCCGCGTCAGCGACCGGGCGATCGACGGCTCGTCGTCAATTATCAGGACTTTGGTCTTCACGAGCGATCGCCTCAGCCGGAACGGGGAATGACAGGCGGAAGGTAACCCCGCCCTGCGAGCGGTTGCGAACGGTGATCCTCCCCCCTTGCTCCCGGACGAGCTGGAGCGAGATCGAAAGGCCCAGGCCCGTCCCCGACGGTTTGGTTGTGAAAAACGGGTCGAAGATCCGGTCGAGATTGTCCTCCGCGATCCCGCACCCCGTGTCGCTGACCGCGAGCTCCACGGCTGTTCGGGAGCGATAGCGGCGGCTCGAGGTGACGAGGCGAAGGCTCCCCCCCTCCGGCATCGCGTCGAGGGAGTTGCGGATGATATTCAGGAGGACCTGGTGCATCGCATCGGGATCCATCGGGATTCCCGGCAGGTCGGGCGTCAGGTCCTTCTTGACCTGAACGGCGGAGCTTGCGAGCTGGGCCTCGAACGTGTCGAGGACCTTCTCGATCACTTGATTCACGTCCCCCGAGATCCTCTCCAATGTCTTGGGACGGGCGAACTGGAGCAGGTCCGTCGTGAACTGCTCGATTCGATCGAGCTCCTTGATCACGTCGTCGAGATCTTCCCGAAGCGCGCCCTTGATCTTCGAGCCCACGAACTGGATCGTCGTGCGAATCCCGGTCAGCGGGTTGCGGATCTCGTGGGCGATCACGGCCGATAGGTTGCCGATCGAGGCGAAGCGGTCGAGCCGGCGCTGGAACTCGAGCTCCCCGACAGATTCCGTGATGTCCTCGAAGGAGAGCATCCCGCCCAAGGCGTTTTCGTCCCGGGCGATCGGCAGCCACCGCGCCTCGACGGTCAGCTCCCGATCATCGGAAGAGAGGACCATCTCGCGCGTCAACGACTCGCCGATGTCGGGCGGCCAGAGGCTCGCCCAGCGCGAGGGGGAGCGGACCTGCAAGACGTCGCCGATCGGCTGGTCCTGGACGCGTTCGGGCTGCAGGCCGAAGAGCTCCTGCGCCCTCCTGTTCACGAAGAGGACCTTACCCGCCGTGTCGACGGCAATGACCCCCGAGTCGAGCGCATCAAGCAGGAAACGGGCGAAATCACGATCGGAATCGATCAACACCGGTGAGCTCATTCGCGATCATTCCCTCCGCGCACGCCGACATGGTAGCCTGCTCTGCGGCCGCGCACACGGCCGGAAAGGAGAGGCGTAGGTTGAAATCCCTCTGGACGCCGTGGAGGATGCCTTACATCCGGGGCATCCGGGACTCCAACGACTGCATCTTCTGCGAAAAGGTCCTCGGCAAGCAGGGAGAAGAGGACCTCGTGATCCATCGGGGTCGGCACGCCTTTGTGATCCTGAATCTTTATCCCTATGCGACGGGCCACCTGATGGTCGTCCCCTACCGCCATGCCGCCGAGTTGACCGATCTCACCGATGAGGAGATCGCCGAGGCCACCCTCCTGCTCCAGCAGGCGGAACGCGCGGTCGAGGCCGAGTTCGGCTCGGCCCGCCAACTCGTCGGCATCAACATCGGCCAGTGCGCCGGCGCCGGGGTCGAAGGTCATCTCCACATCCACCTCCTCCCGGAGGACACCGGGACCCTCCCCCCTGCGGAGGGGGAAGAAGAGATGCCCGAGCCTCTCTCGGTCACGCTCGAGCGGCTCTCGCGGGCGTGGAGAATGGCTGGCGGGGATGCCGCTCACAGATCGAATTCCTGACCGGGCCCCGGCATCTCGACCCGGCTGAATCCCCTCTCCCGAAGCGTGGAGGCGAAGGCGGAGCTTTGTTCCTCGTTGCCGTGCACGATGAAGGTCCTGCCCGGGCGGGGCCCCGAATCCGCCCACGAGAGGAGCTCGTCCCGATCGGCGTGGGCGCTGAAGCCGCTCATGACGGCCACCTCGGCCTGCCGCTCGAACTCCTCACCGAAGATCCGGACCCGCTCCCGCTGCTCGACGAGCCTGTGGCCCAGCGTGTTCTCAGCCTGAAAACCGACGATCAGGATCAGAGTTCGGGAATCTTCGATGTTGTTGCGAAGGTGGTGGAGGATCCGTCCCGCTTCACACATCCCGGATGGGGAGATGATGATGGCGGGCCCCGGGCGGCCGTTGAGAATCTTCGATTCCTCGACATCCTGGATGTAGCGGATCAACCGGAAACCGAAAACGTCCCCGTCGTGCTTGAGGAGCTCGCGCGTCTCCGTGTCATAGCAATCCTCATGACGCCTGAAGATCTCCGTGACATCGACCGCGAGCGGGCTGTCGACGTAAACCGGCAAGTGGGGGATCTTCCCCGCGTCGATCAGCTGCTTCAGCGTCCAGACGATCTCCTGCACCCGGCCGACCGCGAAGGCCGGGATCAAGATCTTCCCT
Organism: uncultured bacterium; assembly: GCA_964575675.1. GTDB lineage: Bacteria > Eisenbacteria > RBG-16-71-46 > CAIMUX01 > VGJL01 > CAZNRY01. The sequence goes on along the minus strand of CAZNRY010000007.1, from coordinate 40,184 downwards.
CCCCTCGCGTTGACCCGATTGACGATCGCCGCGAGATCGTCGGGAAGCGTCTGTGGGGACGGATGCAGGCGACCGCCGTAGGTGCTCTCGACCAAGAGGACGTCACAGGCCGGGCGGGGCTCGGGGTCTCGCAGAATCGGCAGGTGGTGGCGCCCCAGGTCCCCGCTGAAGACGAGCTTCCGCCGGGTCCCATTCTCCTCGAGATCGATCTCGAGGAACGCGCTGCCGAGGATGTGCCCCGCGTCCCGAAAGGTCACCGTGACCCCCTCGCAGACGACAACGGGCCGGCCGTATGGGTGCTCCCGAAAGAGGGCGAGAGCCTGTTCGACGTCCCGCGGCGTGTAGAGAGGTTGGCGGAGCTTGCCCCCGTGGCGTTTGGGATGCTTGTTGACGAACTCCGCATCCTTCTGCTGCACGTGGGCGCTGTCGGGAAGCATGACCCGGCACAGATCTGTCGTGGCCGAGGTCGCGTGGATCGCGCCTCGGAACCCCAGCTTGGCCAAGGTGGGCAGGTTGCCGGAGTGGTCGATGTGGGCATGGGAGAGGACGACCGCGCTCAGCGATTCGGGATGGAAGGGGAGGTTGCGGTTGCGCTCCTCGCTCTCGTCCCGGCGGCCCTGAAAGAGCCCGCAATCGAGCAGCACCGACCGTCCGCCGATTTGAAGCAGATGCTTCGAGCCGGTCACGGTCTGGACCGCTCCCCAGAACGCGATCTTCACCCGCGCCCCCCACGCTCCGGCGCGAACACAAGCCGCGCCGCATCCGTCCGCCCGCCGATCGAACTTCTCATCGTTCCGCCCGCCTCTCCTCGCGCCCGGTGATCGGAATCTTCGCCGACCCGAACGCATCTCCCTTGCCATCTATAAGGGCGTTGCATCCGGGTGTCAATCGGTTGCCGTCGATCGGCGCTCGCACACCGCCCGTCGATGCGCTCGGCGACTCCTCGACCCCGTCATCCTCTCCGCAGCGACGAGTCCGAGGGTTCCTTGACAGTCACCAGACGGGGCGATAGCGTCAGCCGAACGCGGCGAGGAGGCGGGTCTTGGAGAAAAAGAACGGTCGGATCGTTTGCGTGGCGGGAGCGCGGCCCAATTTCATGAAGATCGCCCCGATCCTGGACCAGATCCGGCGGGGCGGGCGCCTCGAGGGGATTCTGCTCCACACGGGCCAGCACTACGACGAAGCGATGTCCGATGCTTTCTTCCGCGACCTCGGTCTGCCCGAGCCGGACGTTCATCTGGGGGTCGGTTCCGAAAGCCCCGTCCGGCAGACCGCGCGCATTCTCGAACGCGTCGAGCCGGAGTTCGAGCGGCTGGCTCCCGCCTGCGTCGTGGTCGTCGGGGACGTCAACTCGACCGTCGCGAGCGCTCTTGCGGCGGCCAAGATGGGGATCCCGGTCGCCCACGTTGAGGCGGGACTGAGGAGCCGGGACCGGACGATGCCCGAGGAACTGAACCGAATCGTGACCGACGCCCTCTCGGACTTCCTCTTCACGACCTCCCGCGATGCCGATGAGAACCTGCTCTCCGAGGGGGTCCCTCCCGGCAAGATCCACTTGGTGGGCAACGTGATGATCGACACGCTCAGGCGCTTCGAGGAGCGTTGCCGATCCTCGCGCATCCTCCAGACGATCGGGCTCTCGAAGCACGGGTACGCCCTCGTGACGCTCCACCGGCCGTCCAACGTGGATCGCCGGGAAGACCTCGAGAGGGTCGTGGCCATCCTTGAGGGCGCGTCGCTGCGCCTGCCCGTCGTCTTCCCGATTCACCCGAGGACGCGCTCCCGCCTCGAGGGCGAGGGATTCGCGGACCGGATCGCGGCGAGGCCGGGGCTTCACCTGAGACCGCCGGAGGGGTACATCGACTTCCTCCGTCTGCTTTCCGCGGCGCGGATCGTTCTGACCGACTCGGGCGGAATCCAGGAGGAGACGACCGTTCTCGGGGTTCCCTGCCTGACGCTGCGGCCAAACACCGAGAGACCGGTCACGATCACCGAGGGGACGAACCGACTCATCGGATCCGATCCCGAACGCGTCCTGGCGGCGCTCGATGAGGAGCTCGCGGCCGGCCGCGAGGCCGCGCCCCGGATTCCCGCGCTCTGGGACGGCAAGGCCGCCGAGAGGATCGTGCGGGTGCTCGAAGGGGCGTACGCGGCGTGAGCCGGTCCATCAGGATCGGGATGCTCCTCGACCACACCTTCCCACCCGATCCGCGGGTTGCCAACGAGGCTCGGGCGCTCGCGAAGGGCGGCCATGAGGTCCAGATCCTCTGCCTGAGGCACGGCGCCGGCCAGCCCGAGAGCGAGGAATGGGAAGGAGTCCGGATCCGCCGGGTCAGGATCGGGCGGTGGTTTCATCGAAAGGCCTCGGCGGTGAGCCTCGAGTTACCCGCCTACCGGTGGTTCATCCGCAGCGCCCTCGCCCGCTTCGTCGCGGAGGCGGGGATCGAGGTTCTTCACGTCCACGATTTGCCGATGGTGTCGGAAGGTCTTCGCGCCGCCCGCGGGGCGCGGATCCCTCTGGTGGCCGACTTGCACGAGAACTGGCCCGCGGCGCTCAAGAACTACGGCTATGCGCGGCGGTTCCCGGGCAGAATCCTGATCTCCCCCGCCCGGTGGGCGAGGCACGAGAGGAAGATCCTCCCCCAGGCGGACCGGATCATCGTGGTGATCGAGGAGGCGCGGGAGCGTGTCGCCGCGCTGGGGATCGCAAGGAATCGGATCACGGTCGTGCGGAACACGGTCGAGGTCGATGATTTCCGCGATTTCGGGATCGATGACGGGATCCTCGGACGGTTCCGCGATCGTTTCGTCCTGTCGTACTTGGGAGGATTCGAACGACACCGGGGGATCGAGACGGCGATCGAGGCGATGCCGGCGATCGTCCGGGTAATCCCCTCGGCCCTCCTTCTGCTGATCGGGACGGGATCGACCGGACCGGCCCTGCGGTCCCTGGCTGCTAGGCTCGGCATGGGCGGCAGCGTGATCTTCGAGGGGTATCAACCGTTCCGGTCATTCCCGAGCTACATTGCCGCCTCGCAGGTTTGCCTGATCCCCCACCTGAAGAACGAGCACACCGACAGCACGATCCCGCACAAGCTGTTCCACTATATGCTCCTCGGCCGTCCCGTTATCACGAGCGACTGCCTGCCGCTGCGGCGGATCGTCGAGGAGACGGGCTGCGGGATCGTCTACCCGTCCGGAGATCCCGAGGCCTTCGCGGCCGCGGTCTTGCGGCTGTCCGACCCCGCGCTCTGCGGGAAGCTGGGCGAGGCGGGGCGCAGCGCCGTCCATGAGACGTACAATTGGAGCCGCGATGCGGCAACGCTCCTCGCGCTCTATCACGAGCTCGACGACCGGCGGCGCTGAAGCAAGCCAAACGCCGCGAGGCCGACAAGACCGATCCCCCCGATCCGACTCATCATCCTTCCAGTGCGGAACCCCTTCGAGGCGAACCGCATCTCGAGGCGGTGCGCGCCCGCCGGGACCTCGATCGCGCGCAGGCAGTGATTCGCTCGCAGGATCGTCGCGGGGCTCCCATCGATCGTTGCGGTCCATCCCGCGGGGTAATAGATCTCGCTCACGATGAGAAGTCCGGGCCCCGGCCCATCCCCCACCTCGATCCGCAGGAGGTGTGGACTGAGGGCCTCCGCCCTCGCGTCCCTCACCGCGAGTCCGGCCTGGGGGAGCGTCGGGGTCGCTCCTCGAGAGAAGAGGGCTGCCGCGCCGGGATCGAAGCTCGGCGTTCCGAGGTCACGAAGAACGGCCTCCTCGTCCGCCAATGGGAGCCAGGCGGGGACGAACCATGCCCTGGGCCGGGCATCCGTGAACTCGTAGATCCCTGCAGCGACCGGCCGGAAGGAGGGGACCCCGGGATCCCGGCTCGACAGAAGGTAGCGCACGTTCAGCATCGAGAGAACGGGCGGGCTCATGAGCAGGTTGCGATCGATCAGATCCTGATAGACCCGCAGCTTGGCCGGTTGATATCCCCCCACCGTCGCGATGCCGAAGGCGGCGAACCGATTTGAGCCGAACTCATCGATCGGCAGAACCCGAAACAGGCCCTCCCGGCTCTTCAGATAATCCGTCTGGGGAGTCGAACGGGTCACGGCTTCGATCTCACCCTTGCCCGTGAAATCCAGGAACTTCGCACCCACGATGCAGAGGTCCGCGACCAGGAGCACTCCCAACAGGGCCGCCCCGGCGGGGGGCCGCAATCGGCGGGCGACCGGAACGGCGGCGAGAAACGCCGCGAGTAGGAGCAGCGCGCGGACGATCGACTCGATCCGCATCGCCCATCTCATGGAGCGAAGGAGCGTGAGGTCCGCGGGCGCGAGGTTCCGTATCTCGTCCGCCCTGACCCAAGCAGGTCCCGACGGCCCGGCCGCCTTCCCCGCCAGACCGACGACCAGCGCGAGAAGTCCGGCGGCGAGGGCGATGCCTGCCGGAAGGAACCAGCGGCGCTGCGAGGCCGTCGAACGCCCGCGGCGCGGGGAGGCCTCCCCCGCGCCCGAGAGGCGATCGAGCCCGGTCGCCACGAGGAAGCCGAGGGTGAGGGGCAGCAGCGAGTAGATCATCGAGGGGACGCGGAACCTGTTGAAATACGGCAGCAGCGCGAAGAACGGCCGGTAGAGCAGCGGGAAATGCTCGCCGAAGCCGACGATCAGAAGGATGAGCGAGATCGCAAGCCAGATCCAGCTCCGCGCGCCGCGTCGCCCCACGAGTCCCAGAACGGCCACCGCAAGGAGAACGATGCCGAAATAGTGCGTGCTCTGCGTGAAGGGAAGCGAACCGAAGTAGGTCTGGCCTTTCAGCCCGTAGAAATCCGGGAAGAGGAAGCTGACGCTCTCGCCCGGCGGGAACGACCAAGCGGTCGCGTAGCGCCAGCCGGCGCCGCCGCCCTCGCTGGCTCCGCGGATCGAAAAGGGGGCGTACTCCTTCACGGCCGTCGTGGGCTCGGCGATCAACAAGAGGGCGAGGGCAACCGCCGGGACGAACCAGCCACACGCGCGCGCGAGGCGCCCGGCATCCCAGGAGGAGCGTTCCGTGAGGAGCCGCCCGGCGATGTAGAGGATCGAGATGATCCCCGCGTAGTAGGTGATCTGCGGGTGGTTCGACCAACCGAGCAACGCGCCCGCCAGCGCGAGCGCCGAGGCGGCCAGAGCGCTCGGTCGATCGAGGAAGTAGTCGATCGCGAGCAAGACGAGCGGCACGTGCATCAGCGCTCGCAGCTTCGTGCTGTGACCCGCCTCGATCACCCCGGGCATATACGGCGTCAGGACGAACCCCAAGGCGGCCGCCGCCGCGGCGGGCGCGCTCACCCCCTGCCGGCGGAAGAAGACGAAGGCGGAGAACCCTCCGACGAGGAAGAAGAGGAAATACCGCATTCCCCTCTGGTCGGCGAAGGGGCGCAGGAACCAGTCGAGAGGACTCAGACGGCTCGCCGGTGTGTAGACGAAGCTCCCGTAGGATGGCATCCCGGAGAAGAGATAGGGAATCCACTGCGGCGTCTCTCCGAGCGTACGTTCGGCCGACCGAGCCCACTCTCCGAGCGGACGGACGCTCATCGTGTCGGGCGCGGGGGGTTCGCCTCCTCCGAGAATCATCGCCGCATAGAAGAGGAGCGGGATCAGGACAAGGGCGGCGATCGAGAGCCACACGGCCGCCCCCGTTTCCCTCCGGCCGATCTTCCCGCCAGCTCGCAGGTGCATCATCTCCTCCAGTCGCGTTGACCCTCGTCTGGCCGCCGGTTAGAATCCACGGGACCCAAGTCGCCGCGCGGCCGCAAGCGGGCAGCCGGCAACAGGAGACACATCCAGTGCGCGTCAGGGACCACGACACCGTCGCCCTCTTCGAGGAGGATTCCTCCTGGGATTCCTACGATGGGAATCCCTTCATCGAAGAGCGCACCCGGATCGTTCTTTCGATGCTGCCGCCCGGGATCCGTTCGCTCGTCGACGTCGGATGCGGCAACGGGGCCCTCGTCCGCTCTGTGAGAGAGAAGACGCCCGCGATTGGGCTCGATCCCAGCCGCGCGGCGCTCGCCCGATTCGACGGACCGAGGATCTGCGCGATGGGCCAGGAACTTCCCCTTCACACAGCCTCCGTCGACCTGATCTGCGCACTCGAGGTCCTGGAACACCTCGACGACGATTCGCTCCGCGCATGCTGCGGCGAGCTGTCGAGAGCGACCCGGCGGTGGATCCTCCTCGCCACGCCCGACCGCGAGGATCCGAGAAGGAACTCGATTCGCTGCCCGCGGTGCGGACTTCTCTTCAACAGAAGCCATCACCTGCAGAGATTCAACCAGGAGCGCCTCCTCGGTCTCTTCCCGGGATTCGGTTGTGTCGACGCCCGCCGCGGCGGTCGTCCGGTCCGCGCCTTTCCGTACCCGCTCCTCTGGCTGCGCCATCGGGTCGCCAAAAGGTACTACAAAGGCCCGGGCGAAACCCGCTCGCTCTGCCCGCGCTGCGGCAACCGCGAGTTTCCCGCGTTTCGTCCGAACCTCCTCTCGGTGCTGCTCGATGGGTCGAACCGGCTCCTGAGTCGCCGGCGGCCCTACTGGGTCCTTCTGCTCCTCGAACGGCGCCAAGCGGCAGGATAGGGGCGCCGGGATGGGGGGTCAAACGATCGGTACCGGCATTCCCGACGCGCGCGGCGCAGGGCGCGCCGTCCTGATGGTGACCTACTACTTCCCGCCCAGCGGGGGGCCGGGCGTGCAGCGCATGCTGAAGTTCACGAAGTACCTCCCGCAGTTCGGGTGGAAACCCGTTGTCTTGACCGTTCGCGAGGATGCGGAGTACCCGGTTCGCGATCCGTCCCTTTGGAAGGACGTGCCCGAGGCGACGCGGGTCGTGCGGACGGGCATCACCGAGTTCTATCGCGTCTATCGGGGCATCGCGAAGCCGGCCGACCCGCTCGACATCAGCACCCGAAGCCGCCGGAGCGGCCTCGTCCAGCGGGCGCTGCGGCAGATCCGCGCGGGGGTCTTCATCCCGGACGGCCGGGTTGGATGGATCCCGCACGCCGTGGGCCCCGGACGAAAGCTCGCGCGCGAGGAGGGCGTGCGCGCGATCGTCGGCTCGGGACCTCCTTTCACGGCCCTTCTCGTCGCGGGGGCCCTTGGACGGCGGACAGGGCTTCCGTGGATCGCCGATTTCCGCGATCCGTGGACGCGGGCCCCCTTCTACCCGGACCGCCCCGGAATTGCGCGCAGGATCGACGAAGCCTGCGAGCGGTGGGTGATCCGCAACGCCGCGAGAACCGTCGCGGTGAACCGCGAGATCCTCGAGGACTTCACGGGGCGCTACAAAGGGCTGGACGTGTCGCGCTTTGTCACGATCCCGAACGGCTTCGATGAAGAGGATTTCGAGGGGATCGGGCGCGAGGAGCCGCAGAAGCTGACCCTGGTCCACACGGGGAGCCTCTTCGCGGCAAGGGACCCGCGGGATCTGCGAGAGGCGCTCTCATCGCTCTGCCGCAACGAGCCCGGATTCGCCGAAGGGGTCGAACTGGTCCTCGCCGGCCGCGTCGATCGGGAGGTCGTGGAGGCATTCCGGTCGCCCCCCCTCGATGCGATCGTCCGCATGGTCGGCTACCTCGAGCACGGCGAAAGCCTGCGCCTCCTGCGACGCGCGCACCTCTGCCTTCTCTTCGTGGGCGAGGAGAAACAGTCCCGCGGCATGCTCACGGGGAAGGTTTTCGAGTACCTGGGCAGCGGAACGGCGGTCCTAGGCCTCGCGCCCGAGGGGGAAGCGAGCGAGTTGATCCGCCGCTGCCGGGCCGGTACCACGGTCGCCCCAGGCGATACGGCCGGTCTGACCGACCTGCTGCGATCGATCTGGAGACGTTACCGTTCGGGCGAGAGACGCTTCGCGGAGCCCGACTCGCGGGAGGTCGCGGAGTACGGGCGCCGGCGTCTGACCGGACGGCTGGCCGCCCTTCTCAATGCGGTCGATCGGGCCGCCCCGCCGGGCCGCCGCGACGGAGGCACGGCCTTAGGACAAAAGTGAGAAGGGGTTAACGGAATGTGCCCCCGGCTGGTAGGATTCTCCGGGGAAGGGAGGGGCGGCCTCGTGGCGACAACCGGTTTTGCTCTCATCGGCTGCGGGAAGATCGGGCAGAAGCATGCTCAGGTCCTCCCCCGGCTGCCCGACGTTCAGGTCCTCTACGCCTGCGATCCGGCCCGGGATCGGGCCGACGAGACGGCCGCGAAGATCCCAGGGTCGACCGCAACGACCGACCTCAAGAGGGCGCTGGGCGACCCGGCGGTCGAAGTCGTCTCGATCTGCACCCCGAGCGGCACGCACGCGAGCCTTGGAATCCAGGCCGCACGCGCGGGCAAGCATGTGATCATCGAGAAGCCTCTCGCCCTGCGCCTCGACGAAGCCGATCGGCTCATCGAGACCTGTGATCGCCGGGGCGTGAAGCTCTTCGTCGTCCAGCAGAACCGGTATAACCGCCCCGTCCAAGCCCTTCGCCGGGCACTAGACAGCGACCGGCTCGGCCACGTCTTCCTGGGTACCGTTCGCGTCCTCTGGAGCCGCTCGCAGGATTACTACAACGAGGAGGCGTGGCGGGGCACCTGGGCGCAAGACGGGGGCGTTCTGACGAATCAGGCAAGCCACCACATCGATCTGCTGATCTGGATGATGGGTGAGGTTGAGTCGGTCTTCGCGCGCGGGCGGACTGTCCTCCACCAGATCGAGACCGAGGATACGGGCGTCGTCATGATCAAGTTCCGCAACGGCGCCTTCGGAATCGTCGAGGCGACAACCTGCGCGCAGCCGAAGGATCTCGAAGGGTCGCTCAATCTCTACGGGGAGAAGGGCACGGTCGAGATCGGCGGATTCTCCGCCAACGAGCTCAAGACATGGAAGTTCTGCGAACCCGTTGCCGAGGATGAGAAGGTATTCGAGGAGTGGGGCAAGAACCCGAAGGATTTCGGGTACAACCATCAGGCTTTCTATCTTGATGCTCTCTCCGCGCTCCGCTCGGACCGCCGCGCGCTGCTGGACGGCATCGAGGGCCGCAAGAGCCTGGAAGTCATCAACGCGATCTACGAATCGATCGAGACGGGCCAAGAGGTATCGCTCCGGTTCGAGCCGAAGAAATGCCGCCTCGGCATACCGGACGGACGGCGGATCTAGCCCGGATCGCGGCCGGAGGGATCGACCTCCGCGGCCGCCTCACGCAGGGAGGGGAGGATTGGGATGGGCGCACAGACGAAGATCCCCCTGGTCGACCTGAAGGCGCAGTACGCCTCGATCAAGAGCGAGGTGGACGAGGCGATCCAGAAGGTCCTCACCACGACCGGGTTCATCGGGGGTCCTGAGGTCAAGGCATTCGAGGAGGAGTTCGCCCGTTTCTCCGGCGCCGAGCACTCGATCGGCGTTTCCTCCGGAACGAGCGCGCTTCACATGGCGTTGATCGTGGCCGGACTCGGGGCCGGGGACGAAGTCATCACGGTCTCGCACACCTTCATCGCGACGGCCGAGATGGTGGTCCGCTGTGGCGCGAAGGTTGTCTTCTGCGACATCGATCCGGCGACGGGCAACATGTCGCCGAGCGATCTGGAACGGAAGATCACCGCAAGAACGAAGGTCGTCCTCCCCGTCCACCTATACGGCTGTCCTGCAGAGATGGACGAAATCATGAGGATCTGCCAGGGGCGGACAATCACCGTGATCGAGGACGCGGCACAGGCGCACGGCGCCCTATACCGTGGCAAGCGAGCGGGCGGGATCGCAGAGCTTGGGTGTTTCAGCTTCTACCCTGGCAAGAACCTCGGCGCATACGGAGACGGCGGGGCCGTCACCTGCCGGTCGGCGGAACTGGCCGAGAAGATCCGGAGCCTCTCGAACCACGGCCGGCGGGACAAGTATGTCCACGACGAGGAGGGGTGGAACTATCGCCTCGACGCGATGCAGGCGGCGGTGCTGCGGGTCAAGCTCCGGCACATCGACAGGTGGAATGATGCGCGACGCCGGGCCGCCTCGTGGTATGACGCTCGACTGGGAGGCATGGCCGGGGTCGAGATCTACCGTTACCCTGCGCACCTCAGCCCCGTCTATCACCTCTACGTCATTCGCGTCGCCAACCGCGACCGGGTCCTCGCAAGGCTTCGCGAACAAGGGATCGATGCGGGCGTGCACTACCCGGTTCCGCTTCACCTTCAGCCGGCCTATCAGCACCTGGGCGTCCCCCTCGGGTCGCTGCCGGAGACCGAGAAGGCAGCCTCGAGCTGTCTATCGCTCCCCCTCTATCCGGAGATCTCGGAACTTCAGGTCGAGACGGTTGTCGCGGCCTTGAAGGAGGCGCTGAAGGGGTAGGCGGTTGGGCGCTGGCCCGTATTTCTCACCACCGTTCGTCGCGAAACGGCGTCAGAGGGCCGGAGATGCAAGTCGCGCGATGCGAGGACGACGCAGGCATACTCGGTGCAGTATGCCGAGGAGGCCGAGCGAGCGCGGCGCAGCAGGTGCGGCCCTAAGCGCCGTTGCAGCAGAATGCTGGTGAGAAATGCGGGCTAGAACAGGAACGAAACCGATCGCGTAACCAAACCTGCGAGCGGCCCCCAGAAGATCCCGAGCAGAAGCGTCGGGGCCGCCAACACGACGAGAAGGGCTGAGTGCGACGGCGCGAGCTTGAGCGGGGTCAACTCCGCCTCCGAAGCCTTCTCGAAGTACATCGCCTTCACGATCCGGGCGTAGAAATAGAGTGAAACCACGCTGTTGGCGATCCCGACGAAGGCGAGCCAGTAACGGTGCGAGTCGATCACTGCGGCAAAGAGGAAGAACTTGCCCACAAACCCCGCGAAGGGCGGGATTCCCGTCAGCGAGAAGAGGAAGATCGCCATCGCGATCGCGAGAAGGGGGGCGCGCGATCCGAGCCCTCGGTAGTTGCCGATCTCTTCCTCGTTCGCGAGCTTGCCGCGAAGAACGGAGACGACGGCGAACGCGCCCAGGTTCATGAAGACGTAGACGGCCAGATAGAAGAGAACCCCGAAGAGGCCGCGCTGACCCAGGACCCCGGTCGTGCGGTCGACGGCGGAGAGTCCCATGAGCAGGTAGCCGGCGTGCGCGATGGAGGAATAGGCCAGCAGTCGCTTCACGTTCGTCTGCTGGATCGCGATCACGTTGCCCAACGTCATCGTCAACGCGGAGATCACCGCGAGCATCGTGGGCCAGTCGATCGCGCCGAGGACGGCTCCCGGGTTCTGCGCGAAGACGTGAAACGAGAAGCGCGTGAGCATCGCGAAACCGGCGGCCTTGGGGGCGACCGACAGGAAGGCCGTCAGCGGGGTCGCCGCGCCCTCATAAACATCGGGGCACCAGAAATGAAAGGGCACGGCGGCGATCTTGTAGCCGATCCCGGCCATCACGAGAACGCTCGCGACCAGGATCGCAGGCTCGGAGCCCACAGTCCCGGCCAGCGCACCTCCGACCTTCATGAGATTGAGCTCGCCCGTGAGACCATAGAGGATCGAGAGACCGAAGATCATCGCTCCCGAGGAGACCGATCCGTAGAGGACGTACTTGAGCCCCGCCTCGCTCGCTCTCTTGTCTTCCTTCACGTACCCGACGAGGACGTAGGAGATGTAGCTCACGAATTCGAGCGAGAGGTAGAGCATCAGAAGATGCGTGGCTCCGGCCATCAGGAAGAGACCCGCCACGGCCGCGATGAGGAGAGCATAGAACTCCCCCATCTTTCGAACGCCGTAGTCGCGGGAGCGCATCGTGAGGACGACGACGACAAGCGTCGCGACGAGGAACACCAGCTTGAAGTAGGAACCGAGCGGATCGAATGCGCTCGCACCCTGGAACAGAAGGAGTCCGCGCGCTCCGTCCGGCAGTGCCTGCCCCATTCCGGCGAGCGTCGCGACGAAGGTCGCCGCCAGCCCGGCGAGCACGACATAGGCGGATCTGAGCGACCCCGGCCGATCGGTCGTGAGATCGGCCAGCACGGCCAGCGTGAAGGTGACGAAGAGGAGGATTTCCGGCACGAACCAGCGGACGCTGGCGATCGTGCCCAAGACGCGATAGGTCCCGACCCACTCCAGCATCATCCCCTCCCTAAGACCTTTGGACCATCTGAACGACCCACTCGAGCGAACGGCTCATCAGATTCAGCACGGGCATCGGGAAGATGCCCAGAAACACGACGATCATGGCCAATGGAACGAGCGTGAAGAGCTCCCGGCCATTGATGTCGGGGAGAGTCTTGTACTTCTCGTTGAGCGTTCCGAGGAACATCCTCTGGAGCGTCCAGAGGATGTAGCCCGCCGTCAGGACAATGCCACACACCGCGATGATCGTCAGGGTCTTGAAGACCGGATAGGCGCCGATGAAGACGAGCGCCTCGCTGATGAACCCGCTCAGACCCGGCAGCCCGAGCGTGGCGAAGAACGCGATCGAGACGATTCCGGTATAGACCGGCATCTGAACGGCCAGCCCGCCGAAGCCGTCGATGTCGCGATGATGCGCGCGATCGTAGATCACGCCCACCAAGAGGAAGAGCATGGCCGTCGACGTGCCGTGGTTGAACATCTGGAGCACCGCGCCGTTCATGCCGGCGGGCGTGAGGGCCGCCATCCCGAGGAGGCAGTATCCCATGTGGCTCACCGACGAGTAGGCGACGAGCTTCTTCAGATCTTTCTGCGCCATCGCGCAAAGCGCTCCATAGAGGATGTTGATCACCCCGAGCAACGCGAGTCCGCCCGCGAAGTAGATCGTGGCGACCGGCAACACCGGGTAGCTGATTCGCAGGATCCCGTAGATCCCCATCTTCAGCAGGATCCCGGCGAGGATCACGGAAATTGCGGTGGGCGCCTCGACGTGAGCGTCAGGCAGCCAGGTGTGGAACGGGAAGACCGGCACCTTGATCGCGAATGCGATGAAGAGCCCCGCATAAACGATGAGCTGGAAACTCCGGCCGTAAGCGCTAGTATCGCCCCAAAGCTGCGTCATGTCGAATGTGTGCGGCTCGTGGCGGAAGTAGAGGGCCAACATGGCCAGGAGCATTAAGACCGAGCCGACCAGCGTGTAGAGGAAGAACTTGATCGCCGCGTACTCGCGGCGCGGCCCCCCCCAGATGCCGATCAGGAAGTACATCGGCAGGAGCATGACCTCCCAGAAAACGAAGAAGAGGAAGAAGTCCAGCGCGCTAAACACTCCCATCATCCCGGTCTCGAGGAGGAGGAAAAGGGCAAAGTAGCCCTTCACCATTCGGTTGATCCCCCAGGAGGCGAAGATGCAGAGGAAGCAGAGCAGCGCCGTCAAGAGGAGCATCGGCACGCTGATCCCGTCGATCGCCATGAAGTAATCGATGTTGAAGGCCTTGATCCAGGGAACGCGCTCGACGAACTGGAGGTTCGCCGTGCCGCGGTCGAAATGCGTGTAGACCCAGACCCCCAAGATCAGCGGAACCGCCGTGGCCACCGCCGCGGTCCACCGGACCAGGTTTGGTCGTTCCCGCGGGAGGGCGAGAATCACGACCATCCCGAGCAATGGGAAGAAGGTCATCCAAGAAAGAACACCCATCTTCGTCCTCCTCGCCTCCTGCGTCGCCGTCCCGGGTCATTCATGGGCGGCCTGCCGCGACAGGCTCCCTGAATGCCCCGCGCCGGGCGTGAACTCTAGAAGCCCCGAAACAGTCGCACGACCATGAGGATCAGTGCGACCGCGACGAAGCCGAGCAGATAGTTCTGAATTCTGCCGGTCTGAACCCTGCGGAACTGACGGCCCCAAACGATCACGAGGGTCGCCACGCCATTTACCATGCCGTCGATCACGATGTTGTCGAACTTGCCGATCACCCATGCGAAGGAGGTCGTCAGCCAAGCCGAGCCGTCCACCGCGCCGTCGATGACCTTCAGATCGAACCATCGGCAGGCGCGCGCGCCGGCCAGGACCGGGCGAACCACCCCGCCGAGGTAGATCTCGTCCATGTAGTACTTCCGGGACAACAGGGTATGGACCCCGCGGAACCGTTCGCGGACCGCATCGGAAGAAAACCGCCGCTTCCCGTAGAAGAGCCAGGAAAGGAGGATCCCGCTGCCCGCAGCGAGGATCGAGCCGACCATCGCGATCAGGTGGGCCCCCCCGTGCCCGCCTCCGTGCGCCGCGCCGTGGCTGCCTCCGGCCTCCGCCCCTTCTTCGACGACGACCGCCCCCCCATGTGCGATCCCCGGGCCCTCATCCTCCGCGCCCCCGGCGGACCTTGCGTGCGCTCCCTCCCCAACCGTCTCCCCTTCGCCCGGCAGATCGACCGCCTGGTGCTGAGGTTCGCCGAGGTGAGCGTTACTCTGGCGATGCTCGAGCGGTACGTGGGAACCCACGGCCGCAGTTCGATACGCCGCCAGATCCGGCTTCACGATGAGCTTCGGGAACCAACCGCCCCAGGCCGAGACGATGGAAAGGACGGCGAGCGTCACGAGCGGGATCGTCATGACCCTCGGTGACTCGTGGGCGTGGTCGAAGCTATGACGGTCGCGCGGGTTGCCCAGAAAGGTCATGAATACCACGCGGAACATGTAGAAGGCGGTCGCGCCGGCTGTGATCAGGAGCAGGATGAAGATGATCAGGTGCGCCGGTTTCTCCATCCCGAAGGAAAGAGCCGCGGCCAGGACCGCGTCCTTGCTGAAGAACCCCGAGAGTCCGGGGACTCCCGAGATCGCAAGCGTCGCGATCATGAAGGTCCAGAAGGTGATGGGCATCTTTCGCTTAAGCCCCCCCATCTCGGGCATCTCCTGGCTGTGTATCGCGTGAATCACGCTTCCGCTGCCGAGGAAGAGCAGCGCCTTGAAGAATGCATGGGTCATTAAGTGGAAGAGCCCGGCCATGTACCCTCCCACGCCCAACGCGCAGATCATGTAGCCGAGCTGGGAGATGGTCGAGTAGGCGAGCGCCCTCTTGATGTCTGTCTGGACGATCGCGATCGAAGCCGCCATCACGGCCGTGATCAACCCGATGTAGGCGATGAAAAGCATCGCATCGGGAGTGAAGATCAAGAACAGGCGGCCGACCATGTAGACGCCGGCCGTCACCATCGTCGCCGCGTGGATCAGGGCGCTCACCGGGGTCGGGCCCTCCATCGCATCCGGCAGCCAGATGTGGAGCGGGAACTGGGCGCTCTTGCCGATCGCGCCGAAGAATATCGCGATCCCGGCGGCCGTCAGCAGACTGCCGCCGATCTGGCCGTTCGCAACAGCCTGAAAGACGGCGTCGTACTGGAAGCTGCCGACCTTCGCGTAGAGGATCAGGATCCCGATGAACATCCCCACGTCGCCGATCCGGGTCGTGATGAAGGCCTTCTTCGCGGCGTCGCTGGCCGACTTCTTCTCGAACCAGTGCCCGATCAGGAGGTAGGACGACAGTCCCACGAGCTCCCAAAAGACGTAGAGGGCGAGCAGGTTGTCGCAGAGCACGACCCCCAGCATCGAGAAGCTGAAGAGTCCCAAGTAGCCGAAATAGCGCGCGTACCGCACATCGTCGCGCATGTAGCCGATCGAGAAGAGATGCACGAGGAAGCTCACGATCGTAACGACCATCAGCATTACGGCCGTGAGATTGTCGAAGAGAATCCCCATCCCCGCCGTGAAGCCCTTCAACATGATCCAGTTCCAGTGGAACTGCTCCTTGAGGTGCGGATCGAAGGCCGACAACGTGCGGGCGAATGTGACGATCGCGAGCAGCAGCGCGATCCCCATCATTCCGGTCGGGACCCAATCCCCGCCGCGCGGCAAGCGCCGTCCGAAGAATGTCTGGATGGCGAAACCCGCGAGTGGCAGCAGCAGTATCAGGAGGAGATTCGTCAACATCTTCTCTCGATCCCTTCCCTATCCCCGCATCGAGTCGGCTTCATCGACATCGATCGAGTTCATCCGCTTGTAGAGATTCAGGACGATCGCGAGCGCGATCGCGGCCTCGGCCGCAGCCATGATGATCACGAAGACCGCGAAGACCTGCCCCAAGATCCCGCCGGTGCAGAAACGGGCGAAGGCGACGAAGTTCAGGTTCGCCGAGTTCAGGATCAGTTCGATCCCCATGAGGATCGTCACCGCGTTCCTGCGGGTCAAAACGCAGTAGACGCCCAACGTGAAGAGGATCGCGGCGATCGCCAGGTAATGCTGGAGCGGGATCATCGCCGCGCCTCGCTGCGGGCGATCATCGCCGCGCCGATCAGAACCGCGAAGAGCAGGACCGAGATGACCTCGAAGGGGAGGAGGAAATCCGTCATCAGGTGGCGTCCGATCGGCTTGGCGGTCGGCGCGAACGGCGCAAGGGCCTTCACGGGCCACGGCGTTCGATAGACCACCACGAGCAGCAGGGCGAGGAGGCCGATACAGATCGCCCCGGCCGGAAGGCGCTGGAAGCTCACGCTCTTCAGGTCGACGCTCGCGATCCTGTGGGTCAGCATCACGCCGAAGAGAAGCAGGACCAGGATCCCACCCACGTAGATCATCACCTGGGTCGCGGCGAGGAAGTCCGCATGGAGAAGAACATAGAGCCCAGCGACGCCGAAGAATGTGAACAGCAGAGCGAAAACACTGTGGACGATCTGTTTGGCGAAGGCGACGACCGCCGCCGAGGCGATCGTCAGCAGCGCGAACGCCAGGAAGATTCCCGACCGGATCTCATCAGCCATCTTGCTTCCCCACCTCCACCGACCCCGAATGAGAGCCGGTCACTCCTTGGCTTCCGCCGCCGTCACGGCCTCCTTCTCGGCCATCTTCTTCTTCACCATCTCTTTGTCGCGTTCGAAGGCGAACTCGAGATACATCTTCCGCTTGTCTTGAACGGCCAGCTCGTACTCTTTCGTCATCGTCAGACACTCCGTCGGACAGACCTCCGTGCAGAGACCGCAGATCATGCAAAGCGACATGTCGATGTCGAACCGTGGGATCCACTGGGTGATCTTCGTTCCATCGGAGGTCACCCCGTACTCCTCCTTCTCCCGCTTGCTGATCTCGATGTGGATGCAGTTGACCGGACAGGCACGGGCGCAGGCGAGGCAGCCGATGCAGTCTTCCTCTCGATTGTGCAAAATCCCCCGATAGCGCTCGGGGAGCTCCCATCTCACGTCGGGGTACTCGAGGGTCGTCGGCTTCGTGAACGCGTTTCGCCCGGTGACGCCCATGCCGATCAGCGCCGTCGAGAACCCCTTGTAGATGCCAGAGAGATACTTGCCCACGCTGCTCATCGCTCCATCTCTCCTGTCTATTTGACCTTGAAGATCCACATCTGCGTACCCAAGCCGATCAACAGCACGAAGGCGATCGGGATCAGGACCTTCCAGCAGACGTGCATCAGCTGATCGACGCGGAGCCGCGGCAGGGTCCAGCGAAGCCACATGATCACGATGACGAGGAAAAAGGTCTTCATCAGGAACCAAACGGGCCCCGGAAGGATCTGCCAGGGCAAGAACGAATTCCAGGCCCCGAGGAACATGACGGACGCGACCGCCGAAATGACGAACAGGTTCGCGAACTCGGCCAGGAAGAAGAGGGCGAACTTCATCCCGCTGTACTCGGTGTTGTAGCCGCTGACGAGCTCGGACTCGGCCTCGGGAAGATCGAACGGCGTTCGGTTGATCTCGGCCAAGGCCGCGATGAAGTAGACGAAGGCGGCGGCGAAGAGGAAGGGTGAGCGGAAGAGGTTCCAGTGCCAGAACCCGCCGGCCTGAAGGCGGCCGATCTCGACCATGTTCAGCGTCCCGCAGTACATCACGACGCCGATCAAGGACATGGCGACTGGAATCTCGTAGGAGATGATCTGGCTCGCCGCCCGCATCCCTCCGTAGAGGCTCCATTTGCTGTTGGACGCCCAGCCGCCCATGATGATTCCGATCACCCCCAAGGACGAGACGGCGAGGACGAAGAATATCCCGATGTCCAGTTCGGCCGCGACGAGCCTCTCGCTGAAGGGGATCGCAACAAAGGTCAAGAGCGTGGCCAGGAAGGCGATCACCGGCGCGATCGTGAAGAGCAAGCGGTCCGCCGAGGCGGGGATCGTGTCCTCCTTCATCAGGAGCTTCAAGGCATCGGCGATCGTCTGTGCCCAGCCGAACTTCCCGCCGACGTAGACGGGACCGATGCGCGACTGGATCCGCGCCGAGACCTTCCGCTCGAGCCACACGAAGGCGAGCGCGCAGATCGCCATCCAACCGAAGGCGACAACAGCGACGAATACCATCGCGAGGAGGTAGGAGACCTCGTGCGGAATTCCCTGCAGCGCGCCGGAACCCGCGATCAACCCGTCGACCCACTCCTTCACCGCATGCCCCTCCCTGATTCGCGGGCTGCTTGCTCGAGCGCCGGCTGGATCATCGGTCGACCTCGCCGAGCACGATGTCGATCGATCCGATGATCGCGACGAGATCCGCGATCATCGTCCCCTCGCTGATCGCGGGGAGAACCCCGATGCTCGTGAAGCACGGCGAGCGGACCTTCAGCCGGTAGAGATTCGGCTTGCCGTCGCTGACGAGGTAATAGCCCAGCTCACCCCGGGGGTTCTCGACCCGGACGTAGACTTCTCCCTTGGGCGGCTTGATCGCCTTCGGGGTCTTCGGATTGATGTAGTCGCCTTCGGGAATCTGGGCAAGGCATTGCCGGAGGATCTTGATGCTCTCGCGCATCTCCCACATCCGAACCATGTACCGGTCCCAGCAGTCCCCCATCTCGCCCTTCAGGCCCTTGCCCGTGGGAACGTCGAAATCGAAGCGATCGTAGATCGAGTAGGGGTCGTCCCTCCGCAGGTCGAACTTCATGCCGCTGGCCCTGAGATTCGGACCCGTCAGGCCGTAGTTGACCGCCATCGCGAGGGGGATCACGCCGACCCCCGTCGTTCGCTCGAGAAAGATCTTGTTGTACGAAAGAAGCGCGTCGTACTCCTTCAACTTCGGTTCGAAGTAGTCCAGGAACGCGGCAGTCGCCGCGAGCATCGCCGGGGTCAGGTCCCCGCTCAATCCGCCGATCCGGTAGTAGTTGTAGGTGAGCCGCGCTCCGCAGGCCATCTCGAAGATGTCCATGATCTTCTCGCGCTCGCGGAAGGCATAGAGGAGGGGCGTGACCGCGCCCAGGTCGTTCGCGTAGGTCCCGAAGGCGGCGAGATGGCTCGCGATGCGATTGAGCTCCGCCATGATGACCCGGATGTACTCCGCGCGCTCGGGGATCTCGAGGCCCATCAGCTTCTCAACCGTGATCACGAAGCCGTGGTTGTTGTTCATCGCGGCCAGATAGTCCATCCGGTCCGTGTACGGGATGACCCCGGTGTAGCCGACCTTCTCGGCGTGCTTCTCGAAACAACGGTGGAGGTACCCGAGGAACGGACGCACCCCGCGCACGATCTCCCCGTCGGTCGTGAGCTCGAGGCGGAGCACGCCGTGCGTGGACGGATGCTGCGGACCCATGTTCAGGATCATCTCTTCCGTGTGCAGATCCCGGGGTCTCGGTGTGGTGTCGATCGGCATCGCGCCCGCCTCCCTCGTACGATCTTCTTCCCGCCGCCTACGGTTTGTTCGTAACCCCGCGATACGTCTCGGGGTATTCGTAGTCCTTCCGAAGCGGATATCCTTCCCAATCGAAGGGAAGAAGGATTCGCCGCAGGTCGGGGTGCCCCTCGAAGACGACGCCGAGCATGTCGTAGCATTCCCGTTCGTGGAAGTTCGCCATCTTCCACACGTGTTCGACCGTGGGGACCTTCGGGTCATTGCGATCGAGCAGGACCTTCAGCACGAGCTTCCGCCCGTGCGTCTGCGAGTGCAGGTGATAGACCACGGCGATCGTCTCGGGCGGATAGTCGACCCCGCTCAGGCACATCAGCCATTCGAACCGGAACTCCGGATCGTCGCGGAGGAACTGGCAGAGCTCGGCGATCCGCGGCGCGTCGATCACGAGGAACGGGTCTCCTGCGTGCTCCTTCTCGACCTTTCTCACGATGTCCGGAAAACGCGTGTTCAGCCGCTCGGCGACCTGCTCCGGCTCCACGCTATGCCTCCCCCACCACGATCGGTCTCCGCGAGCGGGCGATCGTCTTCTTCTTGATCACTTGATTCTGCAGGTGAAGGAGCGCGTCGAGCAGCGCCTCCGGGCGAGGAGGGCAGCCCGTCACATAGACATCCACGGGAATGATTTTGTCGACCCCCTTCAGAACGGAGTAGCCATGCTCCCAATAGGGACCGCCCGCGTTCGCGCAACTTCCCATGGAGATGACATATTTCGGCTCCGGCATCTGGTCGTAGATCAACTTCAGCCGGGAGGCCATCTGATGCGTGACCGTCCCCGCGACCACCATCAGGTCGGACTGCCGCGGGGTCGCGCGGAACGGGCCGCTGCCGAAGCGATCGAGATCGTAGCGAGCGAACCCGGTGCACATCATCTCGATCGCGCAGCACGCAAGACCGAACGTCAACGGCCAGACGCTCGAACGCCGCGCCCAGTTGATCACGGTGTCGAGCGAGGTGACCAGGATCCCCTCTTCGAATCTATCCTCGATGATGCTCATGGCCTCGCTCCCGATGTTTTGATCTCGCGCGTCTCCGGCACGGGGGCCGTCACATCATGGCGACGGACCTGCGGCTTGACCCACTCGAGGTCTCCCTTCTTCCACACGTAGACGAGCGCCTCCAGCAGGCTGACGAGGAAGATCAGCAGGTAGACGAAGGAAATCGCACCCATCTCCTTGTAGATCGTCGCCCACGGATAGAGCAGCACGATCTCCACGTCGAAGACGACGAAGATCAAGGCGACGACATAAAAGCGGATGTTGAACTTGATCCACGGACTGCCGATGGGCCGCTCCCCGCATTCGTAGATCGATGACTTGTCGAGACCCGGATTGAAGGGGCGCAGGAGTCTGGAGAGTAGCAGAACGAAGGCGGCCAGCCCCACCCCCACCACGATGAACACCAGGACCGTCGCAAAGTGGAATTCCACGGATCCTCCCCAAATCCAGATGCCTTCAGAGGCACATCGCGCTTAGGCTAGTCATGCTCGGAAGGGGTGTCAACCCTACAGGGCGATCCCGCTCCGGTTGCCGTTGACCCGGGAGCCTGGTAGCGTCCGAAGCGTGGACACGGAGGACCAGCCCCTCGTCGTCAGGCAGCGCGACGACCTCGATAAGCCCGGGGAACCAACCGCTCGGGTCCCGATTCGGCTCGTTCTGGACAACCTCCGCTCGGCCTTCAACGTAGGCTCCATTTTCCGCACCTGCGAGGGAGCCGGGGTGGAACGACTCCACCTCTGCGGAATCACGCCGTATCCCCCGCACCCGCGCCTGGACAAGACGGCCCGGGGCGCGACGACTCTCGTCCCCTGGTCTCATCACATCGATACGATGGAAGCGATTCAGATCGTCAAAGCGAGCGGCTATGCACTGGCGGCCCTTGAGCTGACCAACCGATCGGTCGACTACCGCAGCCTCCCTTACCCCCGCCCCATCGCCTTGATCCTAGGACATGAGGTCGCAGGTGTCACGCGGCCCGTCCTGGAACTAGCCGACTGGATCGTCGAGATCCCCTTGCGCGGGAGGAAGAACTCGTTAAACGTCGCGACCGCCTGCGGGGTCGTCCTCTTCGAGATCCTTCGCCAGTGGGAGGTCTAGGCCGGTTTGACTTCGGCTGAGAAGCGAGCCCGCGCGCCGCGAGGTCCGGCGCCCCCGGAACAATAGCCGGGCCGAGCGGATGCGCGTGGCGAGCGTCTCAGATCTACTCAAACTGGTCTAGTCGAGGGCGCTCCAGCGATACCGAGGTTCTTCCCATCCGAACACAGGACCGCTCAGCACGGGAGGTTCAGTGACCTCCGCCATGAGCACGGTCACGTTGTCGGGGGCTCCTCCCTCCCGGGTCCGGCTGATCAGCTCCCGAATAGCCCCGGGGAGCGTCTCGCGCGACACGATTCCCGCGATCTCCTCCATCGGCAGAACTTTCCCGAGCCCATCGCTCGCCAGCAGGAGGCGGTCGCCCGGCCGGAGATCGAGGGGGCGGTCGAAAACGTCGGGCTTCAGGGCGGCGTGCGGCCCCAGATGCCGCGTCAGGATCGAACTGGATGGATCCTGCTCGGCGGCGTCGGGGCCCAGGAGACCGGCGTCAACGAGATCCCAGGCTAGGTTGTGATCCGCGGTCACCAGACAGATCTCGTCCTTTCTTCGCCAGATGAGCCGGGTGTCGCCGAGATGCCCGACCCACACCCCGTCGTCGCGAACCAGCAGGACGGTCAGGGTCGTCCCCATCCGGTCGAGCGATCGATCCGATTCGGCCCTGCGGGCCAGCGCGCCCTGGGCCTTCTCGAACAGCTCTCCAAGAAGCGCCGCGGGATCGGGTTCACCTCCGAGCCCGGCGGCGAGCCCGAGCACCGTCTCGACGGCGAGGCGCGCGGCCACATCCCCCCCGGGCAGGCCGCCCATCCCGTCCGCGATCGCGAGAACGGCTCCCGGGCGCCCTGCCCCGAAAGGGATCCCGCCCCATGCGTCCTCGTTCCGTTGGCGGACCAGACCGATGTCCGTTCCCCCTTCCCATCGAATCAACGCGCTCACGGTGACACACTCCCGGCGATGAGTTCTGCTCGCGCCCGCCCGACATTCGGTTAGTATCGGCGATCAGGGTTGGGACCAAGGGAACCGCCCGGGGGGCACATGCGCAACAAGAAACCTCTGGTCGTCATCTTCCAGACCGTCTTTCTCGACCTGCTCGGGTTCGGGCTTGTCCTGCCCCTTCTGCCTCTCTACGCCGAGCGGTTCGGGGCAACCCCCTTCAAGGTCACGGCCATCTCGGCGAGCTACTCATTGATGCAGTTCATCTTCGTCCCGCTCTGGGGGCGGCTCAGCGATAGGGTCGGCCGGCGTCCGATCCTGCTCATCAGCATCGCCGGGGGATTCGCCTCCTACCTCCTCATGGGTTTCACGCAATCGCTGACCGGGTTGCTCATCGCGCGAATCTTCTCCGGGATCGCCGGGGCGAACCTGAGCGCGGCTCAGGCGGTGATCGCAGACGTGACGAAGCCCGAGGAACGCGCCAAGGGAATGGGCCTGGTCGGCGCCGCCTTCGGCCTCGGGTTCATCTTCGGGCCCTTCGTCGGCGGGACCCTCTCCTCGCTCCCGCCCGCGTGGCTTCCTGCGGCGCTCCAGCCGTTGCAGCTGAGCCTGCCCTTCTTCGCGGCGGCACTCCTCTCGCTCGTGAACTGGATCCTTGCCTACGCGTGGCTGCAGGAAACGAAGCCTCCCGGCGCCCCCTCGCAGGGACGCGCCCGTCCCGGCATCTCGTGGGTATCCCTCCATCGCGCCCTGTCGCACCCGCGCCTCGGATGGCTCATCGGCCTCTCGGCGCTGAGCACGCTCGCCTTCGCGAACATGGAAGCGATCTTCGTGCTCTGGGGCGAGCGCACCCTCGGAATGACGGGACGACAAGCGGGGTGGATGTTCGCCTACATCGGCGTCCTCATGGTCGCGATGCAGGGCGGGCTGATCGGGTGGTTCACCAAACGATTAGGCGAGTCCCGGCTCGTCGTGATCGGCACGATGTCGATGTCGTGGGGACTTCTCCTCGCCCCCCTATGCCACGGCTACGTGCCGCTCTTGATTGTGATGGGGGTGTTGGCCCTCGGCAGCGGGCTCGCGGGTCCGTCGCTTCAGAGCCTCATCTCCAGAAAAACAAACGCCGAGGACCAGGGCGGAATCCTCGGCCTTGCCCAGAGCCTCTCGTCGCTCGCACGCGTTCTCGGTCCCCTCGGGGCGGGATACTTCTTCGGGAAGCTCGGCGTGTCCGCACCGTGGCTCATCGGGGGAAGCCTGATGGCCCTTGCCTGCGCGATCGCGGTCGGCCTGTTGGTCGCCGATCGAGCGGCGCCCCACCCGGAGCAACAGGGGTAGAGCCCCGCGCGGGTCGCCCCCTCGGCCGCCGAGGCGGCGCCAGGAACTGCAAGGCCGCAACAAGCAGCCCGCCCCACCCGATCGCAACCGGGAAGACGGGCTCGAATGTGATCCTTGGACCGCGAGGGAGGCTTGGCTCTAGTCTTCGGCCTCCTCCTCGACGTCCTCTTCGTCTTCGTCCTCGTATTCGTCCTCGTCCCAGTCCTCGTCCTCGTCGTAGTCCTCGAGATCCTCGTCGTCCTCGTCGTCGGCTTCGTCAACGTCTTCTGCGTCGTCCCCGCCCTTTAGTGCTGCCAGCCGCGTCCAGTCTTCCTGCATCGATCACCTCCGGGTTGCGACCCCTAACAACCGGCGTCTACGGCCTGCTCCGCGGGCCTGTCGGAAGAGCGAAGCGTCACCGAAACATGCCGGCCAGCGGCAGATGGGCATTTTCCTGAGCGGTCCGGGGAGTGTCAAGGAAAAGTTGGATCATCCGATTCGGCAGGTTTCGTATACTCCAGTGGATGCTAGAGATCCTCCTCTCACTGCTCGTGGCCACCGGGTCGGGCCCGGCGGAAGCCAGCGTCGGGGACTCGGTCCGATACGGGATCCGGCTGGGGAACGCCCCGGTAGGTCGTTGCCTGTGGGTGACCTCCTCCGATTCGGCGGGGTTCGTCTACCGGCGGGAAGAAAACCGTATCGAGATCCGCAGGGGCGATCAGGAGATCATCTTGACGGAAGAGGCTCTCTGGACGGAAGAACCGGGGGGCGATCTCCGGAGCGTCCATCTCATCCGGAGCGGGTTGGGACCCGATTCGTGGAGCGATCTGCTGGTATGCGTCCAGGGGGGGTGGCGACGCGAGAGAACCCGCGCGGGGCGCACCGAGGTCGACACGCTGCCGGGCGGCCCCCTTCATGGCCCCGTGGCCATCGAGCGGCTTCTATCGGACTGCCGCGACTCTTCGCGCGTGCGATCGGTCAACACCGAAGCGATGCGCCCGGCGACCTTTCGAGTGGTCCGACTGAGAGGCGACACACTGGAGGCGGGTGCGAATCGGATCGCCTGCGTGGTGTTCACGGTCCGGGATTCCGCCCTGGGGGGGCCGGCCACGGCGAACGTCCTCCAGTGGCGCGACCGGCGCGGGGCGATCTGGATGGAGAGGGACGAGGGGCTCGGGTCGGTCATCGAGCGGGACGAGATCGCTCGAGGAGAGGCGTCCGAGATAGGTTTCGACGCGATCGCGTGGCGGCCCCTCCCCTTCGAGGGAGATCCTCCGAACACCTCCCCCTGCGAGATCCTGATGCTCCCCGAGCCGCCGTCCGCGGACGAACTCGCCGCGGGTGTTGCCCCCCCCATTCCGGATGAACCGGGCCAGCGCGTGACGGGCGGCGCATCCCCGCAATCCTGGCGGATCCGCCTGGAGCGCGGGCGCGCCGGCGAAACGACGAACGAAGACCGCGCCCGATGGAGAGACCGTGCCGACCTCGCACCCTGCATCGAGAGCGATCTGATCGTCGATGCCGCGGATCCCGCCGTTCGAGATTTTGCGCAGGGGGCCGTTCTGGGGGCCGAGACGCCGACGGAGGAGGCCCTGCTGCTCGAGCGTGCGGTCCATGAGAGGATCGTGATCCGGGACTTGGGGACGGTCTTTGCGACCGCATCCCAAACCCTGCGGGCGCGGCGGGGCGACTGCACGGAGCACGCCGTCTTGCTCGCCGCCTGCTGCCGGGCCCGCGGCATCCCGGCGCGCCTTGTGGCGGGAATCGTCCCCGCCTCCGACCGGATGCTCTTCCATCTTTGGACCGAGGTCTTCCTCAACCGCTGGAGCCCTCTGGATGCGACGCTCGGGATCGGCGGCGCAGCCCCCTGTGCGATCGCGTTGGTCCGATGGGAACATCTAGAGGAAGGGGTCGTGGCGTTCAGTCAACCCTTCGAGAGGATCGCCGGACATTACAGATTCCGATTGGAGGATGCAGAGCGATGATGGTATTTCGTGCCGGTCTTGTCTGTGGGGCGGTTGGGATTCTCCTTACCGCCGGGGCCGCCGCAGCCTACGAGGCCGAGGAGGCGCGAGCCATCGTCGTGGCGCGGCCGACAAGCCTTCCGGCGAGCGCCGAGCGGGTCGTCCTCGCCAGCCAGCGCCAGTTCGACATGCGCGGCCCGGGTGAGTTCGGGTGCGTGGACCACATCATCTGGATGGCCGGGCCCGCGGGGCCGCGCGATCGGGGCAGCATGCGCTGGACTCACAGAGTCGGGGTCGAGCGGATCTGGTTGGTCGAGGGATGGGTGCATCGCCAGGGGGGCGGCCGAGAAAAGATCCCGCCCGATTCGGCGAGAACGGGTCCCTGCGTCGATGCCGGCCCGGGGGGTTATCCGGGGCTCGCGGATTTCGTCGTGACCCCTCCCGGGCTGCAGCCGGGCGACGTGGTCGAGGTGAAGGTCGAGGGGGTGATCACCGCCGTGTTCGTCCAAAAGCACTACATTGGAGAGCACCACTTCGGGGGACCCGATTCGACGATCGAGAGTGAGCTGCTCTTCACGTTTCCTAACAACCTGCCGTTGCGCACCTGGTGGTTCGGAGACGTGCCCCCCGCGGTGGAGAGGAAGTCCGGGGGATCGACCGTGGCACGCTGGCTGCTCGGGCATCTTCCCCCGGAGCCGCCTTGGGAGCGGACGATCTCCGCCCACCTGACATCCCGCGCGCCCAGCATCGTCGGCCCTCCTGTCCTCCGCTACGGATTCCCCGACGATTGGGAGAGCATCGCGCAGTCCCGCAGAAGGCTCTGGAGGATCGTCCTTCGACAGATGCCCGAGACGTTGATGTCGGCTTCGCAGGAGATACAGATTCAGCACGCGGAGCCGGTCGAGAGGCTCGCGGCTTCGCTCGCTTGGGTCGACGAACACCTCGCCCGCCTCGAGATCCCGGCCGCGCGGACTTGGTTCGAACCTGCGGACATGGGAGAAGTCCTCACGCGTGGAGCCGCCATCCCCAGGGATCGCGCCGCGATTCTCGTCTGGCTCTTGCGTAGCGTCGCCATCGCCGCCGAAGCGGCGACCGTGTGCAGCGCAGAGCCGTTCGTCGAGGAGGTGGCGCTGCCCCATCAGATGGACACATGGGTCGTCGTGGCGCGGCCGCGTCCGGGGATCGAACGATGGATCGACCTTCGCGACGGCACCGCGCGGGGAATCCCCTTGCCGGCGGGCAAGGCATTCATCTGGACGACCCAACCGGGCGACCCGCTCTTTACGCCGTTCCCGGGAATCGATCCGACCGCAGGCCGCTGAGTCCGGCGCGGCGCGCCTCTTGCTTCTAACCGCCCGAGCTCCCTAGCGGATGGAGCGGCTCACGGCCGTTCGTCTCGCAGGCGCACCGCAGCGGGACGGTCCTTGCGGAGGCCGGGGGGAGGCACGGGGCGCTGCTCGGTCCGGAATGAGGCGGTGAACTCCTGCACCCCGGCGTCGCACGGCAGCTGGTCGAACCCAGATCCTGTGGACGCCTGCAGGGAACCGGCGACGTGAATCACGTAGGTCGTGTCGGGGAGCAGCGGGGATGCGGGATCCAGGACGAGGACGAGGACGCGATCGCCGTCCTCCGTTCCCCGGATGATGGCCGCGCTGTCCCCCCCCTGGATCGCAAGCCAGACCGAGGCGGGTCCGAGCGTAACGGGGTTGCAGGGCGCCGACAGCCACACGCGGATCGTCCGCAAGGTGTCGACGCCGGCCGCGCCGTCGAGCGGATCGGAGGTTCGCGCCAGAAACGCGCAAAAAGCGACACCGGTCGTATCGGCGGATTCCAGTCCGCTCTCGTCTCTCAGGCTCAGGATCACGCGGTAGCTCTCGTCACACCCACCGGGCCCCGTTTCGTCCGTTTGGCCGTCGCCGTCGTTGTCGAGCCCATCGCACCCCTTCAGGTCGGCGCAGGCGTAGGCGTGGGTTGCCCGCAGACCGGAGAAGTCGGAGAACGCGGTCGTCGTGCCGTCCCCCCAACTCCAGGCGCCGGCGATGTGGGCGATCTGTCCATCGGGATCGACAGAGCCGCTGCCATCGAAGGGGATCGACAGATCCCCTCCGTCCGAACAAACTCCGGCGCCCGCGTTCGCCACGGGCCGCTTCCCCACCTCGAATCCCGCCTCGAACCACTGGGCGCCCGGAACCAGGGGATCCTGATCCAGGGAGTTCCCCTGTGTGTCCTTCAGCGCGGGGCTCACGAACCAGGTGTACGCGCCCCCCGCGAGCGGGTCTTCCGGCGTCAGGACGAAGGACGTGTCCCCGGGCTCGCCGGCGCGGGTCGCGGGGACGGCGAAACCGCCCTTCAGCAATCCCGGATTCTGCGGCGTGAAGGTCGCAAGATCCATCGCCCGGCTGAAGACGATTCTCGGTCGCACCGCGGGATCAACATCCAGGGTTCCGTCGGCCGGTGAGACGGACACGACGCTCGGTGAGGGGGCGGGCTCGGGTGCGGTCGTGAACGAGGAGGTGAACGGTTGCTCTCCGGCCGCCAGCGGATCCTGATCGAGGAGGTTCCCCTTCAGATCCTCTACCCCCTCGACGCGAACTTCGTAAAGGGCGGAATGCTGAAGGTCGCTGGCAGGAACGAAGGTGGCCACCGTATCGCCGGGGGCGAGCTCGCGGCTCCCGGGCACGGACGATCCGTCGAGGAGCAGCAGGAACGTCGTTGGTCCGACCGTCGCCGGGTCGCACGGTTCGCTGAAGGTCACCGTGACGGCCGTCGAGACCGCCACATCGGCGGCGGAATCGGCGGGAACGACCGAAACCACGAAAGGCGCGATGTTCTCGACCCGCGTGCGGAAGACGGTCGTGAGCGGCTGGTTGCCTGCCGTGGAGGGATCCGCATCGAAAGGGTTTCCCTGCAGGTCGGTGAGCGCGGGGTAGACGGTGATCGAATAACGAGTTTCGACCGCGAGCGGGACCGCGTGGGCGAGCGTGACCTCCCTGCCGTCCGTCGAGAGGACGGGCTCGACGACGACATCCTGCCCGAGAGAATCGGCCAGGCCGATTCCGGTCGGGCCGATCGTGAGCGGATCGATCCCCTCGCTGAAGAGCAGAACCGGCGCCGTGTCCACGGCTACCCCGATCGATCCGTCCTCGGGCGCGACGCTCTGGAGCTCGGGCCCGTGGAGATCCAGCTCGGTCGAGAAGGAACTCACGAACGGATCGCTTCCGGGATGCTCGCCATCCGGATACTGATCCAACCGATTTCCGGCCAGATCGACCAGCAGCGTGTCGACGCGCACATCGTAGAGGGAGCCGTAGAGGAGCGGCGAGGCCGGCGTCCAAATCACCCGCTGGCCGCCGACCTCGAAAGCGATGCCGCCCGGATGCGGGAGGCTGCCGGTGCCGATCCGCAGGGCCGAGGAGACGGATCCCTGATCGACCGGTTCGGTGAAGTCGATTGCGACGGAGCCATCGACCGGGACACCGGTCGATCCGTCGAGCGGAGAAATGGCGACGACCTGCGGCGGGACCCTTTCCTGCACGGTCGTGAAGGTGCTGTGGAACTTCTGCTTCCCCGGCTTGGCCGGATCTTGATCGAGCCCGTTGCCGAACAGGTCGGTCACCAGCGGCTCGACATGCACGTGGTAGACCGTCAGCGGGGCCAGGGGACTCGTCGGGACGAGCTCGGCCGAGAGATTGTCCGAAGCGACCGTAACGGTGGCCGGGACCTTCACCCCCGCCGAGTCGGTCTGCGTGATGTAGTAGTTGTCGAGTACCAGGAAGGATCGCACCGGTTCGCTGAAGACCACCGTGACCCTCTGCCCGGGAGAGACGTCGAGCGCGCCGGCCGGAGGGTCGATCGAGTCGACGCGGGGAGACACGGTCTCCTCGACGGTCGTGAATCGGCTCGAGAATGCCTGATGCCCATCCAGGCTGTAGTCCTGATCGAGGGCGCCTCCGCGGGAAGACTTGAGCCCGGCGCCCGCCCAGATCGTATAGGTCCGGTAGCCGAGCAAGGGCGCGTCGGGACGGAAGCGGATCTCGCGGAGGTCCGAGGAGATCCACCTCGACCCCGAGACCGGAAGCTCGTCTAGCAAGAGGGCGAAGGTCGTATCGGCCACCGACTCGGACTGAATCGCACCGTCGAGCGTGAGGCGCACCTCGATGTCCCAAGGGACCTGGCTCGCCCCGTCGGCCGGAAAACTCGTTTCGACGCGCACGTTCTGTTCGGTCGTGAAGAGCGCCACGAAGTCCTGGAATCCGGGCGCCGTGTAGTCTTGATCGAACGCGATCCCATCGGAACCGCGGACCCCGCCCGACCCGCCGCGGACGATCAACCTATGGGCCGTGTTGCGCCTCATGTCCTGAACCGGAATGAGGGTGAACACCCTCCCGTCGGTCGTGTAGGGTGGGGGGCGCAGTTCGACGTTCACCCACAGGTCGTTCAGGTCGCGCTGCAAGAGAACCGTGTCGCCGGGCCGGAAGGTGTCGATTCGAATCGCAGAATCGAAGACGACGACGGCTGGGTCGTAGACGATATGGTTCGGTTCGCCCGCAGCCGGCGCCGTCGAGACAATGCTCGGCCCCGTGGGTTGCGCGATCGTGCGGAAGGTCGAGACGAAGGGCTGGAGCGCCCCATCGGAGGGGTTCTGATCGAGCGGCTCGCCCCTGGCCGCATCGAGGACCGTCGTCTCGAGGCGAACCGTATAGGTCGTATCGTAGAGCAGATCCTCGGATGGGGTGAGGGTCAGAAGCGCGTCGCCCGAACCGAAGAGGCGCGTGGCCGCAACGCTGCCCGACGGCCCCGAGAGAGTGAAGCTCGTCGAGGTGATGGTCGCGCGATCGACCGCGCGAAGAAGGGTGAGCGAAATCAGCGGCGTGATAGAGACATCCGTCGCGGCGTCCGCGGGCGTGACCGAGGCGACCCGCAGCGGATCGTAAGCTTCCACCCGGAAGTCCGAGACGAAGGCCTGCAGCCCCTCGCGCGAGGAATCTTGATCGAGCGGACGGCCGGCGGCATCCCGCACCTTCGTCGAGACGCCCACGCGGAACCCCCCCCCCCTGCCCAGCGGAGCCGCGGGTCGGAACATCCGGTTCTGGTTGAACCAAGCGCGAACCGACAGGACCCAAACCCCCGTCCACAGTTCGCGCAACGTGACGAGAGTATCGAGTGACCCTCCCATCACACGGTCGAAACGAATCGAGATCTCGCTCGTATCGAGCACCCCGGTCGCACTGTCCGCGGGCGTCGCATCGAAAACCCGCGGGAGGTCGAACCAAGCAGAGAGATCGACGCTCGCCGAGTCGCCGAAGATCCCGGGCCCGAGGGGAAGCTCTCCCCGAACGCGGTAGGATCGGAGGTCCGCCGCTCGCGCCGCCCCGCTCGATGCCCGAGGGGCGCCGCCCTCCTGATCGACCGTGCGCGTCCGGGTCCGCCCGCGGAAAGCACGCACATCGGATCGAACAGAACGAGCGAGTCGCGCGATCCCCATCTCCTCCCCCGGCGTGAAGAGCCGGAACGTGTCCTCCCCGGCGATCGAGAAGTCCTGCGAGCCGGACGCCGAATGCTCCCGCAGCGTGTACGAGGAGGCGAAGGGGATCCTGCTCCAGCGCACGATGTAGGATGGGCTCCCCGCTTCCCCCTCAACAACGGGCGCATCCGCTCCCGTCCCCGAGAGAACGAGGGTCGCCTCGGTCGTTCGTCCCCGCTCGATCGTGATCCCCGTCTGCCGGCCGAAGTAAAGCGATCCCCTGGTAGCGTCGCCCCCCGGGCCGTCGCCGCTCATCAGAACGGTCAGGTCGCGGGCAGCCTGAAGGCTCATCTCGATCAAGACGTCGCCCGATCCGGCATACCCGACCTTCCGGACCGCGAGATCTCTGTCGCGCGCGTCGCGAACGACGATCCGGATGGAATCGACCTGCAGCGAGGACCGAATCGAGTCGTCCCGCCCGATCCCGGCGGAGCCCTTGGAACTCGGGTTCTCAACGACGAAGAAGATCCGAAGAGCGCCGTCGGCCGGCTCGTTGATCCTGTCGGCGGTGCACGAGAGGACGATGAGGCCGGCCGCCACAGCGAGCAGAAAACGGGTCGGAGCATTCCTCATCGCGCAAGCCCCCACGAGAGGACCGCGTCCACTCCCCGAAGAGACCGGTCATGCGCGGCGGTCCCGAAGAGCGGGGCGATCGACGCCTCGAGGCGGTGCCCCCCGAAGCTGCGGCCGAGCGATGCGCCCGGGCGGACGGCGAAGGAGTCCCCAAGCAGATCGCCGAACCCTTGGGTCCTCCACGCCGCGGCGCTCGCCGTCCACCGCCAGATCTCTCCCCACGAGAGCCCCACACCCGCTCGCCAGAGGGACCCTCCGCGCGGAGCGGGCCACCCGCTGCCACCATCGCCTTGTGCTTGAAGATACGACCCTAACTCACATCGGAAACCGTACTTGCCTGGCCTCTGCAGAGTTATCTCGGCGCGCAAGCGCGGCCCTTCGCGGTACCGATCCGCGTCGTCCAGACGAGAAACCGTCTCCACAGTTCCTGAAATCGCGAGCGCCCCGCGCCATCCCGCCAGCGGACCATCGAGCCCAAAGGCGAGCCGCACGCGATCCCCCGGATCGAGAGAAACGCCCGCGCGATATGCCGGATGGGGAAGCCTGACCGTCACCGCGATCCCCGCGGCCGCCGCGTAGAGCTCGTTCCATGCGGCGCCGCGCGAAACCCTCGCCTCGATTGAGGGCTCAAGCGCGAAACTCGATCCGGGCATCTGGAGACCGGTCTCCTGGAGCCACGAGACAAGGCGCGTTTCCTGGAGCGTCACGGAGGGGTCGCGAAACGGAATCGCCGCGCCGACGCCGAGCAGCCAATCCGGCCCCGGGAGATAGCGCGCATCGAGCCAACCTCCTGCGAGTCCCGTCGACGAGACCGAACCCGTGTCGCCAAGACTTTGGGAGCGCATCTCGAGTCCCGCCCTGAACCGGAGGCGTGGATCGGGGAGGATCTCGATCTCCAAGGGCAATCTGGTTTGCCGGATGGTCAGCGTCGAATCGCGTCCCTCGATCGACCACGCCGTGTGCGACCCTCTGAGCCGGACCGATTGGAGGAGTGGTCTCTCCGCGGAGGAAGTCCCCCCTTGGGCCCACGGGCGCACCGCGCAGAGAAGCGTGAGTAGGAACGCGGCCGCCACGGATCCAAGACGCAACCCGACTGGCCGCGTCCGAGCAGCACGCTCGCTGTGATCCGCCGGTGAGGAGATCACGGGAAACTCCCCTCGATGCGAAGCCGCCCCGTCTCCCCGAGAATGCCCACGGCGCCGCGGCGGCTGGAACAACTCGGGGCGTCGATCGCCGGAAGGTCGCTCGAGAAGCGATCGCAGCGATCGATCATGGGCTCTTGATCGCCCGGGGAGACGACGAGCAGCTGCCTGCGCCACCGCTCCTCCCAGAGGCGGATCATCGAGCCGCCCGCTCGATCCGCATCGACCGCCGCCGCTACCCGGTCCCATCCCGGGTTCGCATCCCGGAGGGCCTGGCCCCGCGTCCGCGCGAGCGACGCCTCGCCGCGCGAACGCAGGAGTGCCCATCGCCCTGCTTCCTGAAGCTCTCCCAGCGACGAGGGGGGATCGATCCGAAATGCACTAGGATCGGCCTCCCCCGCCGGGATGAGGTCGATCAGCTCGCGCAGCGCCTCGCGGACGATTCCGGCCGCCCCCTCGAGCGAACCGGCCGACTCGACGGGACCGTAGAGCGGGCGGCCGTTTTCGTCCAGGACGGCCAGTCCGAACACGAGCCGCCCCTCGCGCACCCGCATCGTCGACCGCACGAGCGTCCGCGCAGGGATCGAGCGGGCCAGGGAGGGAAGGGACGCGGGATTCGCGGCGGGCGGCCGTTCGAGCAATCTCCGCTCGTAGGCCTCCGCCAGGGCGCCCATCGTCGGTGCGTCGGCTTCACCCGTGGGCTCGATCCCCAGGCTCGATTGCAGTCCACGGATCGCATCGATCATCGCCTCATCCGCCTCGCCGTCGATCGCGCCCGCATAGAGGGGCTTGCCCGTGGGGCCCGGGATCAGGGCCAGCCGGGCCTTGAGCCCCTCGATCGTCTGGATCGGCAATCGTGAGGCTTCCGCCGGTGTCGAAACGGCGCCGAGCGCGGCGTCCTGTCCTCGATCGAGCGCGCGGACAACGCGCGCCAAGGGGGCGACCGCCTTCAACCCGGCCGCCTGCAGATCGTCCCGCAGCAGCCAAGACAGCGCGAAGGGAAGGCCGTCCAGCCCGTCCGGGCTGCCCAGGTCGTCTGCGGGAAGCACGGCCCAATCCCAGACGAAGGAATCGGAAGCGGCCGCCTCGCACCGAGCGAGGCTCACGGCGGCGAGGCGCCGCAGATCGGCGTCCCCAGCCCGCCAACGAACCGCGGCGAAGGAAGCCAACGCTTCTGCATACTCGCCTCGATCGAATGCCGCGCGGCCTCTCTCGAACTCGGTGACGGCGGGATCAGCCGCCCGGGCCGTGACGAGACACGCGAGCGAGACTCCCAGCGCGAGGACGCCGCCGGCGAGCGGGCGTCTCACAGAGAGGAGAGAGAAGCTCGAATCCATCGGGACAGCGGGCCCACCAGATCGGAGCGGGCCACCAGAAGTCCGGGACCGCGGTCCGTCCCTTCGATCATCCAGCATTCCTTCGACCCATCCTCCGGGATCAGTGTCGCGGCCACGTCGATCCCGTTCAGATCGTGGCTGGTGACGATCACGAGCAGATCACCCACCTCGCTCCGCATCGCCTCCGTCCAAGATTCGGAATCCTTATCGGGAGAAGGCGAGATCAGAATCCGACTCGACCGCCAGGAGGAGGCCCTCCGGGCCCCGGGAACGGTCATCACCGCGTTGCCCGAGGCGATCAAGGCGACGGCGCGGATCCCCGTGTCCGGCAGGCCGCCAAGGTAGCGCAGCGCGGCCTCCGCGTCCAGCCCGGCATTGGCGGCCTCGCTTTGCGTGAACCGCGCCCGATCGCGCCGCACCCCGCGCTGCATCACGCTCTGAGCGGTCCCCCGAAGGTCCGGGACAAGCACGTGAAACCCGCCCGCCCACAGAGACTCGGCGAGGGCGCCCCAGGCGCCGCGTCCCTCCTTCGGATCGGGGAGTATCACGATTGCTGCAGTCGATCGGGCAAGCGGCCGATAGTAAGAAGCGAGGATGCGGAACGCGTCGGAGGTCGCGTAGGCGACCTCTTCGGGAGCGGCGATCGCGGTCCGCGATGCGAAGATCGCGAGAAGGACAAGAGCGGCCGCGAACGCGGGACAACGGCGCCTTCGTTGACTCGAACAGACACGGTAACTACGGTTCCCTGACGGTTTCCGGCAAGGAGAGTCCCTTAGACGGCGCTCTTCAGACTCTGGGGTGCACATGGAGAACGACGAACTCCACCGGATCGAGATGCTCGGCTTCGACGAAAAGGCCGAGACCTGGTTCCTCGACATGCGTGAAACGCGGAAGATGACGCTGACGCGCCAGACCTTGAACGGACTCGTCCATCTGTACAACTCGGTCCACACGGGCAATCCTCTTCTCCTCTGCGATCGCAAGACGATCCGCCGCCTGGAGGAGAACAACCAGCGCCTCAGCGAGACAATTCGCGATCTCTACTTTCAACTCGATCAGCGGGAGCAGAACCGCCCGCACAGGGTCGTCGCGCGTTTCGTCGGATGGTTCCTGCGTCCGCTGATCCGCTCGGCGCGAGGGTTGGCCTAGCGCTCGGGCGTCCGTCCGACCCGGATCAGGTCGTCCAACCTCCCCTTCAGCTCGTCGATTTCCTGCCCCACGCGGGCCACGCGCCGGTTCATCTGGATCAGATAGGCCCCGATGCTTAACCAGATGAGACCGTACCCGAGCATCAGGTAGCGGAAGCGGCTGCGCATCTTCTGCTTCTCGAGTTCGAGCGGCCGATCGCCCGTCTGTGTGGACGGCTCCATCTGCGCGATCCCGCCCTGCTCCGCAGCGGGCGCGCCCGATCCCCCCTCCGCCAGCAGGGGCGCAGGCGCCACGATCCCGATCCAGATGGCGAGGCAGAACGCCCCGAATGTCCGCCGAATCATGCTTCACCCCCCGGGTCCGATGTCGTCGCGAGACCCATCTCCCTCATCTCAACCTCCGTGCGCAACGAGTCGCGCGCCGCCCGCAGACGCTCGAGCGCGATCCTCTTGCCGAGGAGCGCCAGGAAGAGGAAGAAGATCGCGATCATCCCCACCCGCAGCGCCACGGCCATGTGCGGGTCGAGCCCCTCCCGCTCCATGATGAAGCTCGTCGGATGCTGCGTCCGCCACCATTTCACGGAGAAGTAGACGATCGGAACGTCGAGGGCGCCGAGGATCCCGAGGACCGCCGAAAAACGGCGCATCCGCAGATCCTCCCGCATATAGCCGCGCAGCATGAGGTAGGCGACATAGATCAACCAGAGGATCAGGGTCGTCGAGAGCCGCGCGTCCCATGTCCACCAGACCCCCCACGCCGACCGCGCCCATACCGGCCCGGTAAGCAGCGTGATCGTGCAGAAGAGCAATCCGACCTCGGCCGCCGCCTGCGCGGCCCCATCCCATCGGCGCGATCCGGTCGCAAGGAACGCGATCGATGCGACCATGACGATTGCAAAGCCGAGGAAGGCCATCATTGCGGAAGGGACGTGGAAGTAGAAGATCCTCTGAACGTCGCCCATCGTCCGTTCCGTCGGGGCGTAGAAAAGGGCCAGGTAGAATGCCGCGAGGACCAGGACCACCGTGACCGAGTCGATGAACCACGAGAACCGGGTTAGAGTGCGAGTCGCCACGCGATTCATTCCTCCAGGATTTGGTCAAAAAGGAGCAGGCCGGCCGTGATGAAAATCAGATCGAAGCCCAGGATCAGCCGCATCCAACCCCAGATCTCTCCGAGCCCCTGCCCCGCCAGCAGACCGCCCGTCGCCCGCACGGCCGCGAGCAGGATCGGGATCCAGATCGGGTAGAGCAGGATCGGCAGAAGCATCTCCCGCATCCGGCTGCTCGTCGCCAGGGCGGCGAGAAGCGTGCCGACGGCCGTGAATCCGACGGTCGCCGCGAACGTTACCAGCGCCAACCCGGGCAGACAAGGAAGCACGCTGACGTGAAGCAGGATCGAGAACAGAGGGATCGTCACCACCTCGACGATCGAGAGCAGGAGGAGATTGCCCAGCATCTTCCCCAGAAAGATGGCGCTGCGATCGACCGGCGCGAGAACGAGGGCCTGCAGGCTGCCCCGGTGCCGTTCGGTCGAAAACGAATGTCCCAGCCCCAACACCCCCGAGAAACTGAATGCGACCCACAGCATCCCCGGAGCGAGGGTTTCGAGATCGACTCGTCGCGTCTCGAAGCAGAAGCCGAAGATCACGACGACGAGGAGTGAGAAGAGAGCCATCGACCCGATCGCCTCGCGGGTGCGCCACTCGCTCAAAATGTCCTTTCGGACAATGGCGAGGACGGCATCGAGGTACGTCCTCATCGCGCCCTACCCCTCCGCCCCGGCGATCCCGACGCCCGCATAGCGCCGATAGACCTGCTCGAGCCCGGCCGCGTCAAGCCTCGAAAGGTCCTCCGCGTGAACGATCTGTCCCTTTCGGAGGACCAAGAGACGACTCCCGGTTCCCACGACGTGGGCGAGGTCGTGGGTCGCCATCACGAACGCCCCGCCCGCACTCCGAAACGCCCGGAGGGTGTTCTCCAGATCCGCCGCGGCGACCGGATCGAGCCCTGTGAACGGCTCGTCGAGCAGGAGCAGGGGAGGACGGTGCAGGCGCGCCCTGGCCAGGGTCAACCGCTGGGCCATTCCGCGAGAGAACCCCCCCACGGGACGGTCGGCGAATCGCGAAAGTCCGACCTCTTCCAAGGCCCGGGCAATCTCGCCCTTCTCCGTGACCCCATAGAGCCGGCCGAAAAAGAGGAGGTTCTCGCGCGCGGTCAGGGCGTCATAGAGAAACGTCTCGTGCGAGACGAAGCCGACCTGTCTGCGGACGTCTCCGTCGCGGAACGACGCGCGCGCGCCGTTGATCTTGATCACACCGCCGCCGGCGCGGTGAATGCCGGCGAGGATTCTGAGCAACGTCGATTTCCCGGCCCCGTTCGGACCGAGGAGGATCAATCCCTCCCCCCGGTCGAGCGAGAAGGAGACCGAGCGCAGAACCGGCGGCCCGCCGTAGTCCTTCTT
>CAZNRY010000007.1:0-2188 GCA_964575675.1 uncultured bacterium | reverse complement strand
CTTCTTCAGGCCGGAGACCTCGAGGAGCATCGACCCCTCGTTCTGGATTGCGTCGTTCATCGCCCGGCCCGGATCGCGGGCCTCAGATCCCCTGCTCCTTACCGATCAAGGCGCGCAACCGGGTCATCAGGCCCTCGCGCACCTTCCGGTACTCCTCCTCGCCGATCACGCCTCCCGCGCGGCTGTTGTCGAGGCTCGCGATATCGCGGACCAACCCCCGCGCGGCCGCGGGCAGCGCCCGCTCCCCACCCGGCCGCAATTTCCGGCGGATGAGCGCGGCAAGGAAAGCGAAGATCATCGTGACCCAGAGGGCCAGGAGGATCGTGTGGAGCGCGTTGGGCCGAACCGGACTCCCCTGCGGCGGTCCGCTGGGGACGCTCGGGTGCCCCGAGGGCATCTCTCCCTGCGGCATGCCCCCCGCAATGAGGACATTGAACTCGACGGCGTCCTCCCCCGGCTCGAAGCGGATCGGCGAGCTCAAGAACTGCATCCCCTTGAAGTCGATCCGCAGGACATATGCGATCGAAGAATCGGCCGAGAGGTCCACGAAATGGAAGTGCCCCTCGGCATCCGCATCCGTCTGCAGGCGCTGCACCTCTCCCCCCGGAGGCCGGAAGACGACCGAAACCGGCGCGCCCGGTGCGATCGAGTCAGGGTGATCGGCCGTGAACACGCGCCCGGCGATCGTCGCGGCGCCGACCGGAGTGGCGCTCCAGAATGCTGGCGCCGCGAGCGCGCCCGCGATCAGCGCAATCCACGCCACGGCCTGAAACGCCGGGGCCGCCCCGGCCCCCGACCGATTCGAAGCGGCCCGGGCCTGCATCACCTCGTCTCCCTTTGGAGTCTCGTCCGCTCTTGGCGGATCAGAAGCTCGATCGAGTCTCCTCCCTCGACGCCCCCGAGCGCGTCGAAACGCCTCATCTCGGCGATCGCGCGAGTCTCGATCGCCGCCTTCTGCGCCGCGAAATCCTCGTCGTCGATCTTCCCGGTCAGATGATCGTGCTGGATGTCACGAAGGAGCTGGATCGCCATCTCCCGCTCCATGAGCGCCGCGCGCCGGTCCTCCTCGCGGCGCGCCGTCCTTCGGCCGCCGAAAAGGGGTAGCGCGACGAACGCAAGGGATGCGAGCAAAAGAATGATCAGGATCGCGAGCGTCAGAATCACTGGTTCACCTCGTCATCACTCCCCGGTATTGCAGCCATGATGCGGCGGAGACGAGAGCCGTCACGCCGCGCTCCTCCTTGACCGTGGAATCAGAACGAGCAGCCCTCCCAGACAGATCACGACGCCCCCCCACCAGAACCAACCCACCAGCGGATTGAGGTAGAGCTTGAAACTCGCATGCTCGCCCTGCTCGTCGACTCCCGCGAGGATCAGATAGAGGTCGTGCTTCCACGTGGAATAGATCGCAACCTCGGTCGAAAGCTGCTCCGCCTTCTCATACCAACTCCGATGCGGCTTCAGGAGGATGAGATCCTTGCCCCCCCGGCTGACCACGACGTCCGCGTGGACCGACTCGACCCCGGGGGCCCTGCTTTCCTCCATCCCCCGGAAGCGCAACTCGTAGCCCGCCGCCCGGAACGACTCTCCGGGAACGAGGGTCTTCTCCCACTCCCTCGTGAACGCCTGCCCCGCGAATCCGACGAAAACCATCACGACGCCAGCGTGAACGATGTAGCCGCCGTAGCGCCGCGGCGATCTCCAGATCAGGCGGCCGAGGGCGAGCGGGATCGACTCCGCGCCGTCCTTTCGTCTCGCCCGGATTCCGCGAACGAACTCGCCGATGATCGTCACCATGACGAAGAGACCGAGCGCAAAGGCGGCGAGCGCATAGGCATGCCGGACGCCGACGAGCAGGAGCGTCAGCGCGGCCACGAGGCTCAGGACGAGCGGAACGCCCATCGCGCGGATCAGGGCCCGCGGGCTCATTCGCTTCCAGGCGATCAAGGGTCCCACCCCGACGAGGAAGAGCAGGCCGAGTCCGATGGGCGTCATGATCGCGTTGAAGTACGGCGGCCCGAGGCTCACCTTCACCCCCCGGACGATTTCCGAGACGATCGGGAAAAAGGTCCCCAGAAGAACCGTGAATGCGCCTCCGAGCAGGATCAGGTTGTTCAGAAGGAATCCCGCCTCCCCCCACAGGAACGAGTCGCGCGCGTTCCCCCACCACAGCACCAGGCCGCCTGAG
>CAZNRY010000006.1:0-44769 GCA_964575675.1 uncultured bacterium | reverse complement strand
CGAAGATCTCCGAGCGGAACTACTTCTTCCGGATGTCGAAGTACCAGGAGCCGCTGATTCGCCACATCGAGGAACACCCGGAGTTCGTCCAGCCGGAGAGCCGCCGCAACGAGGTCCTGGGGTTCCTGCGCAAACCCCTCGAGGATCTCTGCATCAGCCGCCCGAAGAGCCGTCTCGGGTGGGGCATCCCCCTGCCGTTCGACACCGACTACGTGATCTACGTCTGGCTCGACGCGCTGGTCAACTACTACAGCGCGATCGTGGGGATGAAGCGTCCCGACGGCTCCCCTTGGTGGCCGGCCGACCTGCACCTGATGGGTAAGGACATCATCACGACGCACGCGGTCTACTGGCCGACGTTTCTCATGAGCGCGGGGCTTCCCCTTCCCCGGACGATCCTCGCCCACGGTTGGTGGCTCATCGCCGACACGAAGATGGGGAAGAGCCTCGGCAACGTGGTCAAGCCGATCGAGATGGCCGACAAGTACGGCCACGACGCCTTCCGCTACTTCCTGATGAGGGACATGGTGCTCGGGGCTGACTCGAACTTCAGCGAGGAGGCGCTCGTCGCTCGGATCAACTCGGACCTCGCGAACGACCTCGGCAACTGCCTGAACCGAGTCGAGCGGATGGTGCAGACCAACTTCGGCTCCGTCATGCCGGGTCCAGCGGAGGAGGGCGAGGCGGAGAGGCGGCTCGCCGAGATCGGACGCGCGACGGCCGAGGCGGTCCCGGCACTGATCGGACAGCTCAAGCTGCACGCAGCGATCGAGGAGACCCAGCAGATGGTCCGGGCCACGAACCGTTACCTCGAGGAGAAGGCGCCGTGGAAGGCGATCAAGACGGCGGGGCCTGCGGCCGTGGGCACGACCCTCTGGACGGCCGCGGAGGCGCTTCGCCTGGCAGCCTGCCTCCTCTCTCCCGTGATGCCCGCCAAGTGCGGCGAGATCCTCCACCGCCTGGGAGCGCTCGAGGACTCGCGCGCTCTGATCGACGCGCCGCTCGCGCAGGACCACATCCGCTGGGGCAGGCTCGCGCCCGGCATGCCGATCCGCCCGAGCACGCCCCTGTTCCCCAGAATCGAGAGTGAGAAACCATGACCGGGGCCCGGACAGATCGTCCAGCGACCCACAACGATGCACGAGCGCGACGCTCGGGCTGATAAGAGGTTCCTAAACCCGGGATCTTCCACACCGGAGGGTCCCGGGGGGAGCAATGGATGGAATCGACCAGCTTTCTGAACGTCAACCGGCTGAACGCGCTCGTCCTCTTCGTCCTCTTCTGCACGCTCGTCCTGACCTTCATCAACCTCGCCCGGCGGGGTGGAAAGCTCTACATCCGCCGGATCGCGGGGTTAAACGCGATCGACGAGGCCGTGGGGCGCGCAACGGAGCTCGGCAAGAAGGTCCTCTACGTTCCGGGGATCATGAGCCTGGACGAGAACCAGACGATCGCGAGCCTCGCCGTCCTCGGGCACGTCGCGCGGCTGACGGCCCGCTACAACACGGAGCTCGACGTTCCGAACAAGGATCCCCTCACCTTCGTCGCGGCGCGCGAGACCGTTAAGGAAGCGTACATGGCGGAGGGGCGTCCCGACCTCTACAACGACAATCTCGTCCACTACGTCACCTACGACCAGTTCGCCTACACCGCGTCGGTCTCGGGGATCATGGTTCGCGAGAGGCCGGCGGCGAACTTCCTGATCGGTTCCTTTTTCGCCGAGAGCCTTCTTCTGGCCGAAACCGGACAGAGTACCGGCGCGATCCAGATCGCGGGGACGGCCGAGATCGCCCAGCTTCCCTTCTTCGTCTGCGCCTGCGACTACACGCTGATCGGCGAGGAGCTCTATGCAGCCGGCGCCTATCTCTCGCGGGAGCCCGCGCAGATGGGGAGCATCAAGGGACAGGACATCACGAAGGCCGTCGTCGGCCTCTACATCATCGTCGCCACGATTCTCCTGGCAGTCGGTTACTCGGGCCTCAAGACGATCCTCACGATCGAATAGGCGGAACCTATGCGATTCCTGCGACTCCAGCTTCCTCTGCTTCTCACGGCGTTTGCCGGCCTGATCCCGATCTCCGCCTTCTTCATCAACGAGAACGTGACCCAGGTCGTATGGCTGAAAGACCGCGTCGAGAAGTACATGATCATCATCGCCTCCTTCGCGATCCTCCTCGGGGTCGTGAACGTGGTGCAGGCGAACGTCAAGAAGATCGAGCGCCGGGCAAAGGGATGGCAGTACGGCGCCTTCCTGCTGTCTGGGTTGATCGGAATGGCGACGGTGGGAATCCTCGGGGCGGTGCGCGTCGGTCCGTTCCAGGGGATCGGGTACCTGCCCGACGGCGGGCGGACGCCGTTTCAGTATGTGGCCGAGTTCATCTTCAACCCGCTCCAGGCGACGATGTTCAGCCTGCTCGCCTTCTTCATGGCATCGGCCGCCTTTCGCGCCTTCCGGGCCCGGAACGTCGAGGCGACGATCCTGCTCGTCGCGGCCGGCGTCGTGATGCTGGGCAGGATCCCCTTCGGGGAGTCGATCCTCGGCGGAAGGGTCTGGCTCGCCAAGTTCACCGATTGGCTCATGGATTGGCCCAATGCCGCCGCGCAGCGCGGGATCATGATCGGCGCGGCCCTTGGCGCCGCGAGCCTGTCGCTGCGGGTGATCGTCGGCATCGAGCGCTCCTTCCTCGGCGTCGAGAAGAGCGAGTAGGGAGGGATGACATCGATGCGACCGCTGCTCAACGTCCTCAACAGGATCATGGGAATCGACCGCCGGTGGATCTTCCTCTTGGTCGCGATCGGAACGGCGATTCCGATCGTCTTTCCAATCGGGTTCAAGGTCTCGATCACGCCCCCCGTCCGGCACCTCTTCGACCGGATCGAGGGGATGTCGACCGATGACGTCGTACTCGTCTCGTTCGACTACGGCCCCTCGACCGCGCCCGAGAACGATCCGATGGCCGATGCTGTCCTGCGCCATTGTTTCTCGAAGGGGGTGAAGGTCGTCGTGCTCGCCCTCTTCCCGATCGGCGGGGTCACGATGGCGGACCAGTCGCTCGCTCGCGTCCTGCGCGACTTCCCGAACGTCCAGCGAGGCGTCGACTACGCGAACCTCGGGTACAAATCGGGCGGCCAGGCCACGATGAAGCAGATGGGAGAGGACATCCACAACGTCTTCCCGAACGACCGCTACGGCACCCCGCTCGGCGAGGTGCCGCTCATGCAGCGCGTCCACCGCTACGCCGACATGAAGCTCGTCGTGAGCTTCTCCACCGGGATCATCGGCGAGTGGTGGGCGAACCTGATCAACGCCCAGTTCGGGATCCCGGTCGCGTGCGGGTGCACGGCCGTCTCGGCGCCAAAGTACTACGCATACCTCCAATCGGGGCAGATGATCGGGATGCTGGGCGGTCTGAAGGGCGCCTCCGAGTACGAGCGGCTTTTCATCGACACGTACCCTGCGGCGGGGCCCATCTACGGAAGACCGGGCCTCTACACGGCGATCAAGGGGATGGACGCGCAGACGATCATTCACACGGTGATCCTTGGCTTCATCCTCATGGGCAACCTCGCCTTCTTCCTGGGCCGCAAGGCGCCCATGGGCGCGGCGCGCTAGGAGGAAATGATGAGCTTGCTCGGCATCTGGATCGCATCGTTTCTCACCCTGTGCATCTTCAGTTTTCTGTATCGCGACAATCCGTTCTTCCGCTTCGCCGAATCGGTCTTCGCGGGGGTCTCGCTGGGCTACTACATCGGACAGGAAGCCGATCAGACGATCCGCCCGAACCTGATCGAACCGCTGGTGCACAATTTCAGCGGGAACTGGGACCTCCTGATCCCCCTCCTGATCGGGATCAACCTCTATACGCGCTACATACCAAAGGCGAACTGGTGGGCGCGCTGGTCGCTCGCGATCTATGTCGGCTACTACGTCGGCGTCAACATGGTCCAGAAACTCCACGGCGAGGTCCTCCCGCAAATGCAGAGCACGATCGTCCCGTTCATGCACGGGAGCGGCGGGATGCTCGGGATCTTCAACAACCTGATCCTCTTCGTCGGCGTGCTCGCGGTCTTGATCTACTTCTTCTTCTCCGTCGAGCACAAGGGAGCCGTCGGCATGGCGAGCCGGCTAGGAATCTGGTTTCTGATGCTCGGATTTGGCGCGGCGTTCGGCTACACGGTGATGGGGCGCGTGTCGCTGTTGATAGGCCGTCTCAACTTCCTCATCACGCAATGGGGCATGCAGACCGTCCAAGCGATCGGGAGGATATTCTGATGCGTCGTACTCCGCCGGGTCTTCCTCCGTGCTCCGCGCCTGTTCCGGGAGGCGGACGCCGGGGTTCCCGCCTCGCCGCCATGCTTCTCCTTCTCTGTGCGGGCGCGCCGTTCGAGGCGCGGGCGATTCCACCCCTCGCCGCGACGTTTTCGATCGTCGCCCGAGACTCCACGACGGGCGAGATCGGCGTCGGCGTATCGTCACACTG
Organism: uncultured bacterium; assembly: GCA_964575675.1. Lineage (GTDB taxonomy): Bacteria > Eisenbacteria > RBG-16-71-46 > CAIMUX01 > VGJL01 > CAZNRY01. The sequence continues at coordinate 40,288 of CAZNRY010000006.1, read as the reverse complement.
GTTCTCCGTGGGAACATTGGTCCCCTGGGCCGAGGCGGAGGTCGGCGCCGTCGCGACACAGTCGTTCGTCGAGAAGGCCTACGGGCCGAAGATCCTCTCCCGGATCAGGAAGGGCGAGCGGGCCACGAACGCCCTGGTCGCCGAGATCGACGCCGATACGCTGCGCGATCTTCGCCAGGTCCTCGCGATCGATGCGAAGGGCAATGCCGGCGCCTACACCGGCGAGAAGTGCCTGCCCTTCGCCGGCCATCACGTCGGCAAGAACTACGTCTGCGCGGGAAACCTCCTCCTCTCCCCCGACACATGGGACCTGATGGCGACGGCCTTCGAGAATGCGGAGGGACAGCTGGGGGCGCGGATCCTCGCGGCCCTCGAAGCGGGGCAGGCCGCGGGCGGGGACGCGCGTGGGAAGCAATCGGCGGCGATCGTCGTCTACAAGATGGTCGATCCCGAGAACCCGTGGAAAAACAAGGTCGTCGATCTTCGCGTGGAGGACAACGCGAACCCCGTGTACGAGATCGGACGGCTCTACAAGCTCCACCTCGCCTATGGGTTGGCCGATCAGGGGGACGAAGCGTTCGCGCGCAAGGATTTCCCGACCGCCCTTCGCTGCTATGAGGCGGCCGTCGATCTCGCGCCCGGGAGCGACGAGATCCTCTTCTGGAGGGGCTCGATGAAGAGCGCGACCGGCAATTTCGAAGAGGCGGTCGACGATGTCGGCCAGGCGATCTACCTGAACGAGCGGTGGAAGCCTCTGATCGCGCGCCTGCCGGCCGAAATCTTCCCCGGCGTGGAGAAGATCTGCAAGCGGATGGGAATTGCGAGGGCGAAGTAGACCTGCGGAGACTGCGGTGATCGATCGGAAGGCGGCGACGCGGGCGTACAAGGAGGGCGTTCACCGAACCCCACCCAACACCGACCACCCGCAGCGGGGTGATCGGCGCAAGCGAGCCCCCTGCCCCGGCGATCCCGCCAGAACTCAGATTCTAGATCCCTCCGCAGCTCTTCCCTTCGATGAGCTCAGGATGACCCATACGACCGGAACCAACAGGATCAGTCCCGCCACGATCCCGTGGCCCCTTGCCCATCCGTTCGGCTGCTGCAACAGGTCTCCGGCCGCGCGGACGGCGAAGTAGCCATACGCCCCCGCAACGTAGGCGAGCGGGTTCCCCTTCAGGACCAATCGGATGAGCCCATAGCCGACGAGGATCGTGAACCCGATTCGCGCGAGGTTGACCAATCCCTCCGCCATGCTCCGCGCCGGTAGAACTGCCATTCCTACCGCAATCGCGGCCAACAGCGCGATCCGTCCTCCTATCCCCGGCCAATCGCGGGACGAGAAGACGCGGGTCGCGACGGCGAGGAGAAGGCAGAAGACGAAGGCGCCTCCGACCGTCGCGACGACGGCCCCCACCGCGGGGATCGTCGTGTCGAGGACCGGGCTTGCCCCGATGGGCGGCGGCCCGGCGGATCCAGGGAACCAAGCGGCGAGCAGGAGCCGCACTCCCCCGAGGATCCGCGCCCAGATCGGGACGAGAACGAGTCCGCAAAGGCCACCGGCAAGCCATCGCTTCCGCTCGGCAGGATCGTGGAGGCCCGCGATCCGCGGATGGAGTCCGCGCGTGAGCGCGGCCCCCGCCCACCCCACCAGGAAGTAGAAGACCATCGCGGTCAGGAGCCCGACGATGATGATCACGACGTAGCTCGACCACGGCGCGGTCGTTTCGTAGCGCGCCAACAGGCGCGGCATCGCGTTCAGCGTCCCGACCAGGGCCAGGACGGAACCCGCCGCCCCGAGCGAGAGCAGCCGCTTCCAGGGGATCTCTCCGGCCGTGTGAGCGCGCCCCGCATCGCGGAGGGCGAGGGCGAGGATCCCTCCGGCTCCGAACAGAAGAAGGCCGAAGGCGATCGCCCAGGCGATCGTATGCTTGCTCCGCAGCCTCTCGTATTCCTCCGGTAGCCTGAACTTCTCCTCGAGCCCGGCCGCGCGGTTCCCGGTCACCTTTGCCTCGAGACGGTAGCGCGCCTCGGCGACATTTCGCTCCGATCCCTCACGACCCTCCCAGGCAAAGACACGGTCCATCCTCTTCGGACGCGGCTTGTCGACCGCTTCCTTTCGCTCGAGCGCTCCCGTGTCCAGTCCGACGGATGCAAGGAGGGCCGCGGCGAGCGCTTGCGCTTCTTCAACGGGAATCGCGGGCAGACTGTCCGCCTCGGCGATCCTGTGCTCGTAGGCCACGACGCGTCCGCTCACCGTGTCGATCCGCACGCGGACCTCCTCCGGTTCGAGGGGGCGGAAAAATCGCACCGACCAGCCTTGCGCGGCCAGGTTGTCCGGCCAAAACGAGCGGAACCGCTCATAGCCGGCATGAGAGAGAACATATCGGGCTTGATCCGGATCGGCCTCGTCGTGGAGCACGGCAACGCGTCGCATGTTGGACGGATCGATTCCTTGGGCGCGCGCGAACTCCCCGGCCCGCTTCACCGCCACCGCACGATCGATCCGCACCGGCGCTTCCGGAGCCTTCTTGCCCGCGCCTGCGGCGAGAACGGCAGCCAGTACCGCGATGCTCGCTCCGATCCCAACGAGAGCGCGTTTCGCGCTCATTCCATCCGCTGTCGCTGCGCGGCCGGTGAGTGCGGACGGTCGCGCAGCGTCGGGAATTGCCGCGGCCCAGGCACGGCCGACCCCAAGTTCGCCCGCGGGCGCCACCCCCGCGGCTGCCCCCTCCGGAGTTCCCACTTCCGGCGATTTCCCCGCCGTCTCGAGTGGCTGCGCCTCGTGCCGCATGGAGTCCGGGGCCTCAAACCGGCTCGACCGCACGTAGGCGACGAGCGCGATCAGGAAGGGAAGGACGAAGATCCCCCCCGCGATCACGGTCGTCGCGACGTAGTAGGGGTTCCCCGATCGCAGGAGCAGATAGCCCGAGTAGAATGCGTCCACCGTGTAGTGCCAGATCAGAAGGGTCATCACGTTGAAGCGCACCATCAGAAGCCCGATCAAACATCCGGCCAGACCGACCTCGAGTCCCCGGATGTAGAACGGCTGATTCGGATAGGCGGAATGGCCGAACCCCCAGATGAAAGCGGGAATGATCACGCCAAGCCACCTGCTCTTGAAGATCTTCGTGAAGAACGGAATCGAGAAAACGCGGCTCGTGAACTCCTCCGTAACGGCCGGCATGAAACCGATGAAGAGCAGGAAGGCCCAGGGAAGCGCGCTGTTCAACAGCTCGTCATACGGAACGTCCGCCGGAGACCATGCGCCGAGCGAGGATGCGACGCGATAGAAACTGGTCTGGTAGGCGAGGAAGAAGCAGGTGAGGGCCAGCCCCCCGAGGCTCGAGAAGAGGAACTCCTTCGTCCGGATCCCCCGCCAGGTGAAGAACGACGGGATCGCGAGTTTCCGCGGGTACGCCGAGCGGTACATGCTCTCGCCGGATGCGGTCATCACGATGATCACGACCGCGAAGAGGGCGGCTCCGGCCAGCGCGCGCATCAACCGCTCGGCCAGAAACCCGCCGTAGGAACGAGTCGTGTCGTACTGGAAGAGGCTGAGCGGCAGATTGTTCAAGTTCGAGATCAGGAGAAGGGCCGCCGCCACGAGTCCAAATCCAAGGGCGAACCTCCAGCGGATCCGTTTGGTCCGAAGCTGCATTCCGAGCACGATCAGCATCGCGAGCATCGTCGCGATCATGAGGACGCTCGATACGGCGCCGGCCGTCATGTTCGCGGAGCGAAGGCGGCTGTAGCCGCGGGCCCAAGCTTCGGGGACCTGAACGTATTCCTCGTACCCGCCCAGCCTCTCGCCCTGGATCGTGACGCGATGGCGGTAGCGTCCCCCCTTCCAATCGACCCCGACGACCTCCCAGGTGAAGACGCGGTCGGTGCGGTTCTTTCGGTCCAGCGAGGAAGAGCCGAGGAAACGCAGGTCCGAGGTTCCGGCGGGGCGGATCTTGAGAAGGAACTCCTCAGCCGTGCGCCGCGCCTCATCCTCGGGCACGCGCCCGCCGGGGGCATCCTCCTCGAGCGACCGCTCGAAACTGACCAGCTCGCCGGTAGGCGCGATCGCGACGCGGTACTCCTCCTTCTGGAGCGGACGGAACCAGCGATGGGACCACTTCCAGATCCGCGCAGTCTTCTCGACCGCTTTGTCCATCGCCTTCAGCCCGAGCTCCTTTTCGAGGAAGATCTTCGCGGAGTCGTCGTACTGGAAAGCCGAGGCATAGCGGTAGCCCGCGATGTCGAACCCCTGCTCGCGGAGGAACGATTCGGCCCGCACGCGCGAGCCCCGCCGATCGACATCGAACTTGATCGTCGCCTCGGGAAAGACGGAGGGGAAAAGGTGGAGGCCGAGAGCGAGGGACAAACCTCCGACGACCACCAGCACGCAGAGCCACATCTTGTCGCGGCGCATCAACCGCCGGGAATCCGGTATCACGGGGGTCTGGATCATGGCCGATCCCTCCTGTCGCCGGCGGGCGGCACGCGTGCGGACGGGCCGGCGCGGCCCGCCCATTGACTCACGGGTAGATCTCTCTCTCCACCAATTCGCAGACGATGTGGCCCGCGAGAATGTGCCCTTCCTGGATCCTAGGGGTCTCCTCCGAATCGACGTGCAGGCAGTAGTCGACGAGCGACGGCATTCCGCCGCCCGAGCGGCCGGTCATTCCCGTCATTGCGAGGCCCATCGAGCGGGCCTTGCGCAGAGCGGCCAGCACACTCTGGGATCGGCCGCTCGTCGAGATGCCGACGGCGACGTCGCCGGGTCGAGCGAGTCCCTCGAGTTGGCGGGCGAAGACTTGCTCGTAGCCGAAGTCGTTTCCGACCGCGGTCAAAGTGGAGCTATTGACGGTCAGGGACAGCGCGGCGAGCCCGGGGCGATCCTTGTAGAAGCGCCCGGCCAGTTCGCAGGCCAGGTGTTGCGCGTCGGCGGCTGAGCCGCCGTTGCCGAAGAAGAGGATCTTCCCTCCTTCGCCCAAGCACGCGATCCACTGGGTGGCGATCCGGCGCAGAAGGTCCGCCTGCGACTCCATTGCCGCTTTGACCCGAATGCTCTCGCGGATCCGCTCGACGATCTCCTCGTTGCTGATCATCTAACCTCCCTGCCGGAGCGGGCCATCCGGGCGCACTCGACGGGATGCCCGTCGCCCATTTGATTTGCCGAAATCACGAAGCTCACGATCCGTGCCGCACCCCCGCGGCCAGGCGCACGACGCTTGCAGCCAGGCTATCCCATCCCATCTCTTTCTTCACGCGCCGAACCCCATCGACCAGCCGCGCCTCCATCCCCTCGCGGAAATAACCCGCGACCGCGGCGGCCAGCGCGGCCTCGTCCTCCGATGGCACAAGCAGCCCCGTCTCCCCGTCGTGGACCATTTCCTCGAGCCCTCCGACCCGCGTGCAGATGACCGGCAACTCGAGCTGGTAAGCTACCTGGACGATCCCGCTCTGTGTGGCCGACCGATACGGCAGCACGACCAGATCGGAGGCGGAGAAGTGCTTCCCGACGCTCTCGTTCGGAACATAGTCGCCCGTCATGGTCACGATTTCGGAGAGTCCCATCTCCGCGACGATCCGGTCGTAGGGAGCACGATCCTCGTAGAACTCCCCCAGAACGACGAGCCGGGCCCCGGTTGAGGCGTGGATCTGCGGCATTGCGCGCAGAAGCGTGTCGAGCCCTTTGTACTTTCGAATGAATCCAAAGAAGAGGAGAACACGATCGTCTCCCTTCCAGCCGATCAGCCGGCGCGCTTCGACGCGGTCCATCGGCTCGCCGAAATGGGTGTAGAGAGGATGATGGACCAGCTCGGCCCTCGCGCCGGGGCGGAAGCGATGCAGATCGGCGAGCACGACATTGGACATCACGATGAATGCATCGGAGGCGTCCAGCATGTAACGAGTCAGCGCGCTGTCGAGGGGCCGGCGCTCGTGCGGGACGATGTTGTCGCAGATCAGGACGACGGCGCAGCCGGTCCTCGCCTTGACCTTGCGGGCGATCGTCCCGAAGCAGGGTGCGAAAAACGGCATCCAGTACTTGAAGAGCAGCGCGTCGGGCGCGTCACGCGCGATCTTGCCTGCGGCCTGGTGCCAGTTGACCGGATCGATTGAATCGACAATGGCCCGGGCCCCGACCGGCGCGGGATCCTCCCCTGTCTCAATCTGAGTCTTGCCGGGAAAGAGGCGGGAGGGGTACTGGCGCTTGAACGAGAAGAAGCTCACCTCGTGCTCGCGGGCGAGCTCGCGGCAGAGGAGGGCGTTGAACTGGGCAATCCCCCCCCGCATCGGGTAGGCCGTGCCGACGAAGGAGAACCTCAAGGGCGGGGCGACCTCGATGCGCCCATCGGCGACCCCGCGCTCACGAGTTCAACCTCTCCCCATCTTCAGGCGGAACGATCCATGTCTGCAATCCCCGCTCCTCGAGGGCGAACGGCACGAGGATCCCCCCTTCTGCTTCCATGTCGCGCGCGATCGCCTGCTTGCGATCGAATGGGCAGAAACACAAGAGGTAGCCGCCCCCGCCCGCGCCGAGAATCTTGCCGCCGATCGCCCCCGCGGCGCGTGCGACCTCGTAGAGCCGGTCGATCTTCTCCGTCGTGATCGCGGGGTCGAGATCCTTCTTCGCGAGCCAGGCCTCGTGGAGTAACTCGCCGAAATGGCTCACCCGGTGGCGGAGGAGCGCCGCCTTCATCTCGACCGTGAGCTCCTTCATCCGGTCGAGGCTGCGAACGACTTTCTCGCTTCCCGCGACGTAGGAGCGCATCTGGTTGCGCACGATGTTCGCCCCCAGCCGCGTCGCCCCGGTGTAGCAGAGGATCATCGAGTACTCGAGTTCGTTCACGACCTCCCGCCGGATGCGCAAGGGGTTCACGACCGTGTCGCCGCCGCGGAACTCGATGAAGTTGAACCCACCGAAGGTGGCGGCGTACTGATCCTGGCGTCCGCCGGCGATTTTGAGATCAGTGCGCTCGATCTTGTAGGTCAGCTCCGCGATCTCGTAGTTCGTGAACGGGACCTTGAGCCAATCCCGAAAGAGCCCGACCAGCGCGGTCACGAGAGTGGACGAGGCGCCGAGCCCGCTGCCGGGGGGCGCGTCGGAGTGGACGAGGAGGTCGAATCCGCTCGGAAAGCTGTCTGCGCCCGCTGCGGGCCGGACGCGCCCGAGGCCGTGGAAGTGGTTCACGACCCCCTTCAGTAGATCGAGATCTCCGTCAATCGGAAGCTCCTGATCACACGGATGGATCTGCCCGACGCCATAGTCGAGGCTCGTCAACGACACCTTCCGGTCTTCTCTCGTCCGCAGGCTCGCGTAGACATACTTGTCGATCGTCGTGGAGAGGACGACCCCGCCCTTCTCCTCCGGATAGGGCGAGACATCCGTTCCACCGCCGCAGAATGAGATCCGCAAGGGGGCTTTCGCGCGAAGGATCATGGCGCACCCATCTTCCGCGACCCGCGCAAGACTGTCAACGCGCCTCTGGGGCCGATCGAGACAACGAAATCTCCGGGCACGCCGGCGCCTCAGGCTATCGCCGCTCCCGATCCGCCTCCAGCCGCCTCCGGATCTCGACGAACTCCTCCTGCGCGGCCGCGAAGCGTTCCGGGGTCCCGATGTCCCTGAAGAAAACCCGCGAGCGGTGCGCGTGAAGCCGTCCCTCCCGGGCCCACTGCGGGAAGACGTCCCGCTCGAGGCTTGCCTGACCGACGGGAAGCTCTTCCAAAAAAGCACGCGGAAGAACATAGACGCCGCCGTTAATCGGTCCCGGCCCGCGGATGCCCTTCTCATCGAAGGCCGAGATCCTGCCCCGATCGTCGATCCGAAGTCCCCCGTAGTCGGCGCGGTCATCGACATCGACGGCGAGGATCAGCGCATCGTCCACGGAATGCGCGGTGAGAACTTCCGCGGGGGCCACGTCGGCAAACGAATCGGCGTTCGAGATCCAGTTCGTCGATCCCGCCAGATGGCGCGCGTGCGCCAGGGCGCCGGCCGTCCCGAGGGGCGCGCTCTCGCGGATGAAGAACCGCCTCGGCGTGGCGGGGCCGAAGATTCGCTCGACCTCCTCCGCCCCGTGCCCGGTCAAGAAAACCATCCGGTCGAAGCGGGCGCCGCGAAGCGCCTCGAGCTGATAGCGAAGAAACGGCCAGCCGGCCACTTCAAGCACGGCCTTGGGACGATCGGTCATCGTGCGCAAACGCGTGCCGAGCCCGCCGCAGAGGAGAAAGGCGACACGGCCCGGCGTACCGGCGCCGGGAGGGCGAGTCGATGGGCAATCGGACGGGCGTCTCATGGAAGCGTCAGTCTAGGAAGCCGGGCGGGGCGCGTCAACGAGGCGTGTGGTAACCGGCCGATGTCAGCCGACGCACGGGGCGCTTGTGGATTTCGGCTACGATCTGTGCAGCGGACTGCGAGAGATGGGTGGACGCCGCGCAGCCTCGAGGATCGTTCCTGGCCGCGCGCGTGCGCGTGTGCTAGCGTCTGCACTCGAATCTCGCCGGGACGATCCGGGATGGGACCGATCGGCCGGCCATCCCGCGCCGCGGGCGAGAGAGGAGCCGGATCATCGCCCGATGGTGACGCAGATCCTCTATCTAGTCGTCGGCGCGGTCTTCCTACTGGGGGCCGGGCTGGGAATCGTCTGGACGATCCCGTCCCTGCGCCGTCGCCTGACGGCGATCGAGTCGATTCCGTGCGCACTCCTGCTCGGGAGCGGCGTGACGGGCCTGTGGTCGTGGATAGGCTCTGCGGCCGGGCTCAAGCTCGGAGCATGGTCGATCGTCTTGGTTCTTCTTTCGCTCGGCATCCTCGCCCTCGGCGTGCTGCGCCTTGTGCGCCATCGCGGCGAGGAAGGGGCCCCAGCCGAACCGCGCTCCTACCGCACGGTTCTACTCGGGGTCGCCGCATTCGCATTCCTCTTGATGCTGCGCGACGGAGGCTCGCTCGGACCGGTCCATGACTCCCTCGACTTCGTCTCCTTTGTGCAAGAGAGCCTGCAAACGGGCGATCTGAATCCGCGGTCGGCGATCTACCGGACCGGGCCCGAGGTCCCGCCCGACCCGCGGCGGGGAAGCTTTCACACCGAGATCGCGGCCCTCTGCCACATGAGCGGCGCTTCCCCCGTCGATGGATGGCGGTGGCTGCCGCGACTGCTCGCCCCGCTTGCGATCCTGGGGCTCGGGGCGATGTTTCGTCCATGGATCGGGGCCCGCGCCGCGACCTTCGCCGTCCTCTTCTTCGTCGCGACGACCTTCTTCAGCCGCGACCGCTTCATCCAGAACATCGGTTACGCGAGCCGCTTCGGATGGGTGTGCGGTTGGGCGGCACTCCTCGCCCTCGGGCAGGGGCTCGCTCTTGGACGCCGGGGAAGGACGCTCCTCGCGCTCGCGGCGGCGTCTCCGGCGATCCTCTTCTCCGCCCACATCCTGAGCGGCCTTCAGGTGCTCCTCGCCCTCTCGTGCGCGGGGATCGCGGTCTGGGTCGATCGCGCGAGCGACGCGGCAGAGCGGCGGCGCGTCCTAACCACGCTGATCGCGGGGGCGATCCTCTTGATCCCGGTGGCCGCGATCCGCCTATCGCACGGCTTCGAGGTCCATAACCTCCTCTTCGATCATCTCTACGGCGTCCTCGTCGTCGCCCCGGGGTGGCCCGTCCTTCATCCGAGCTTCATGATGGAGCGCTTCGGGGCCGCGGGGACCGTCGGGGCGGCGCTCGGATTGCTACTCCTGCCCTACGTGCGCCGCAATCGCGCGGCTGGGTTTCTTGCCTTCTCGACCGCGATCCCTCTCGTCATTCTCTTCTTCCCGCCCATCGTCCGGACTGTCCTCGCCGCACATGCGCAGAGCATGCTCCTGCGCGTGATCCTGACGATTCCCTTCGCGGCGACGCTTGGATGGATCACGGTCGCCGCGATCGACGGTCTGCGAGGACGCACGGTCGGCGGCAGCGCGCTACACGCCGACGATCCTGCGCCCGCTTGGAAGATCCTGGGCGCGAGGGCGGACGTCGGACGGCGGGTCCGCGCGGTCCTCGTTCTGGGCATCGTAGCCTCGGCCATGACCATCCAGGCGGCCGCCACGCGGTCCGCCTGGATGATACCGGAGCAGCGGCGTGGCGACTATCGCGAGAGCCTGGCGCTGGTTCATGCGCTCGACTTCGCGGACAAGCGCTTCGAGACCGTCGAGACGATCCTGTCGGACCCGATATCGAGCTACGCAATCCCCGCATACACGCACCACGACGCCGTCGCCCCGTACCATCAGCATTCGTCCCCGTCCGATCCGACGGCGCTCCCGCGGATGCGGGATGTGCAGGAGGCTCTGAACGGGCGCGTTGGCCTCGGGCGAACCTTCGACGTGCTGCGGCGCTACCGGGTCGATCTGATCCTCCTAAACCAAAGCTGGCCGCGGTATCTCTCCTCGTACAACGTCTTCATCTCACCACTTGTGTATGGGGAGCAGCGGGCGAAGTTCGATACCATGCCCGCCCTCTTCGAGCGCATCTACGACGAGGACGGCATCGTTCTCTACCGCGTACACGATCCGGGGCCCGGAGCGGGGCTACCCGGCGATCCGCCGAATCCAAGCCGGATCGACGATCCGGGGAACGAGCCGATCCTCTCAAGCGGGCCCGACGCCCTCCTCGCCTTCGCGCCCCGCACCGGACCGCACGTGCGCGGCAAGCCGATGACGATCGATCTCGTCTGGCGGCGGACCGCCGCGCCCTACCGGCTGCCGATCTTCTGCGAGGTGAAGCTCGTTCATCGGGATCGTCCGGGAGGCTATGAGATCCCCGTCATCGGACGACTGACGCGCTGGATCGTGGAGCGTCGAGAGGGAACGAGAATCCGTTTCGGGGCGATCTTCCGGCCGCTCGTCACCTTCTATCCCGACTTCCTCTGGGCGCCGGGCGAAACATACAAGGACGACTATCTTCTGCAGGTCCCGCCGACCGCGCGGCCGGGCGTCTATGACATCTGGGTCCGGATGGGCGAAGAGCCGTACTCGAAGGTCGCGACGCTCTCGGAGATCTGGAGCAACCGCCTCGGAAGCGAGTGGCGCAGGTTCGGGGTGGCCGAGATCGGGAGGTAACCGCATGCGCTCGCTCGAAGCGATAGGCGCGCGAGTCGGTGCGCTCGCGAGGGCGGCGCCCCGCTCGTTCAGCCGGCCGAGCGAGATGCACCAGGCGAGCGCGCCCGACGCGCCAAGCGAAGGCACGCCCCGAATGATTCGCCAGGTGCGCTCGCGAGCAAGCAGCTCACCGTCCCGCTAGTATCAGCACGGCCGATCCGATCGCCAGTCCCGCGATCGCGACGGACAGAGCAACACTGATGATGTTCTGCAGGGGCGTGTTCACATGCTCCCCCATGATCCTCTTGTCGTTGACCAAAACGAGCATGAAGAGAAGCACGATCGGCAGGAGGATCCCGTTGATCACCTGACTCACGTACATGATCCCGAGCAGCGACATCCCGGGGATCAGAATCAACCCGGCGCCGATCACGATGAGGGCCGTGTACAGGACGTAGAACTGCCGCGCTTCATCGAAGTCCTTGTCGATCCCCGACTCCCAACCGAACCCCTCGCAGATCGTATAGGAGGTCGAGAGGGGCAGAATGCTCGCCGCAAAGACCGAGGCGTTAAAAAGCCCGAAAGCGAAGAGCAACGAGGCGTGACGTCCCGCGATCGGCGCGAGGGCCCGCGCGGCGTCGGCCGCAGAATCGATCCGGACCCCGTGCGCGTGCAGGTTGACCGAGCAGACCACGACGATGAAGGCCGCGACGATTGTGACCGCGACGCATCCGACGATCGTATCGAGCCGCGAGAGGTGGTAATCCTCCACGCGGACGTTCTTCTCGGCGACCGATGCCTGTTGGTAGAACTGCATCCAGGGGGCGATCGTCGTGCCCACCAGGGCGATCAGCATCACGACATATCCCGAATCGGGTTGGAAGTGCGGGACCACGACGGCCCTCAGCACATCCCCCCCCGGAGGATGGCTCACCGCGCCTGCCAGGATGTAGCTCACGTAGAAGACGCACGCGACGAGGAAGACCTTCTCGACCGTCCGGTAGCTCGACCTGAGCACGACTGCCCAGACGAAAAAGCCGGCCAGCGGGACGCTCACGAGTCGCGGGATTCCGAAGATCTCCCCCGCCGCGGCGATCCCGGCGAACTCGGCCAGGATGTTGCCGAGGTTCGTAACGAGGAGGCCGACCATCAGGTAGAAGGTGAGCTTGACGCCGAACCGCTCGCGGATCAGGTCCGAGAGCCCCTTGCCCGAGACGACCCCCATCCGGTTCGCCATCTCCTGGACGACGATCAGGGCCAGGAAAAGCGGGACGAATATCCACAGCGTGGCCAGACCGAACCGTGCGCCGGCCTGCGAGTAGGTCGTGATCCCGCCCGCGTCGTTGTCGACGTTGGCGGTGATGATCCCGGGACCGAGGATTGCGAGGAAGAGTCGGAAGCGCAGGCCGGCGCGGCGGAACTTGACGCGCCAAGGCCCGATCATGCGCGGGCCTCCCGCCGGAACTCGGGCAGCAGCTCGTCGAAAGCGTGCTTGATCAGGATCACGCCAATCATCTTGCCCTCGGGATCAACAACCGGACATCCCAAGAACGAGTACTTCTGGAAGGCCTCGGCGACTTCCCTTAGCTCTTCCTCCGGCTTCACCGTGACGAGGCGCGTCTCCATGATCTCCGAGACCGACTGGTCGGCCCGCGCGCGAAAGAGGCTGCGCAGCGTTGTGACCCCCATCAATCGCTTCCCCTCGTCGAGGACGTAGACGTAGTAGATCCCCTCGATCTCCGACGCCTGCCGCCGGACCTCATCGAGCGTGTCGGCCACGGTCGTCTGCGGGGCGACCGCGACGAACTCGGGCGTCATGAGGGCCGCGGCCGTCTTCTCCTCGTACTCGGTCAGCGGCTCGATCTGCGCCCGCTCGTCGGGCTCGACCTCGGCGATGATCTCCTCACTCTGCAAGTCGGGAAGGCTCGTCAGGATGTCCGCGGCCTCGCCGGGGTCCATCTCTTCCAGAATGTCGGCGGCGACGGAGGGCTCGAGCTGGGAGATAACGGCCGCCTGGACGTCTTCTTCCGTCTCCTCCAGGACGTCGGCCACCATCTCGGGGCCGAGTGAGTGGACGATCATGGTCCGCTCGTCCTTCCCCAGATCCTCGAGGATGTCGGCAAGCTCGCCGGGATGGAGATCGCGGATCTTTGCGTGCTCGACCTTCAGCCGGATCGGTCGGCCGACTTCACCGGCCTCGGCGAGGGGTTGGACGAACTTCCAGGAGATCAGCTCGTCGTGCGGCTCGCGGCGGATCGTCCGCGCAAGCATGCGGAACGCCCGATCGAACCCCAGCCTGCGGACCAAGCCCGTGAAACCGACGTCGACGTGGACGATCCAGGCGCGGTCGGTCAGGAGGAGGTGGACGTCGTTCACCCGCTCGACCTTGGCCCCCTGGACATCGACGATCTGCTTGTCGAGGAGGAGATCGCGGATCAGAAAATCGGTCGGGTCGAGGTTCAGGTGCTGAAGGCAGGCTGGGTCGAGGACGAGCGGATCCCTCTTCTTCAACTCGCGCAACCCGCCGACCGGAATCGCGGCAAATCGCTGCTCCCCCGACCCCAGGCGGACGACGAGACCCTTGACCGAGGGGTACAGCTCCCCCGTGGCGGCGACGAGGTCCTCGATCCGCCCTAACCCCCGGCCCGACGGATCGACGACCGGCCGGCGCAGGAACTCGGAGACGTAGCGGAAGACGAAACCCTGCTCGCGGGCCGCCGGTCCCTTCGTCACGGACTCAACCATGGGATTCTCCTGAGTGCCGAACGCGAAACTCCCTTCGCGAGAAAGGGATCCCGAATGGGAGGTTGGACGCCCCGGGCGCGAAGATCAAGAGGCGAATCGCGCGGCGCGCCATGTCCTTGAGCGCGGCGGATCGGTACGCGCTGTCCCGAGCGGCGAAGCCCGCCACCGTGGCGCTATACCAGTTTGAGTAGATCTGAGAAGCTCGCCTCGCGCATCCGCTCGGCCCGGCTATTGTTCCGGGGGCGCCGGACCTCGCGGCGCGCGGGCTCGCTTCTCAGCCGAAGTCAAACCGGTCTAGCCGGCCGCCGCTTCCCCGGGCGTCTCCTCCCACGTCCGCAGGAACAGCTCGATCGAGCCCGGCGCGAATCCCGCATAGTGATTGTTGAAGTAGGCGTAAACGTCCGGCACCCGGTCGGCCAGGCGGCGCAGCACGGGGACCCACTCCCTCATCTCCTGCGACCGGTCGAGGACGATCTCGTCCCAGTCGCGCGTCTTCTCCCCCGATTGCCGCCTGTGTCCCACGAGATTGTCCATCGCATGGTGGTCGCCGAGAAATCGGACATAGGCGAAATCAGCCGTGATCGGATCGCAGAGATCGAACCATCGCCCCGGTCGCGGCATCGTGTTCTGATCGATCAGGGCGAGTGCGATTCCGCGCGACCGGAGAAGGTCGGTGAGCGCGGGCCTGAGCCATTTCTCGTTTCGAACCTCGACGGCGAAGCGCTGTCCCGCCGGGAGCAAGGGCAGGAAGGCCTCGAGCCGCCGCAAAAAGACTTCACCCGTCTCGTACTCGCGGGGATCCCTCTTCTTCGAGACGTACTGGAACTGGAAGAGAAGAGGGCCGAGCTTTGGTCCCAGGCGGGCCATCGTCTCGGCGAAACGCTCCCAGTCGTCCCCACAGTTCTCGAGCTGCTTCTCGTGGGTGATGATCTTCGGCACTTTAGCCGAGAAGACGAACCCCTCGGGGACCTTCCTCCCCCACGCATCGGCTGTTTTCGCGCTGGGCATGAAGTGCCACGTCGCATCGATCTCGACCGTCCGGAACGTCCTGGCGTAATGACCGAGGAAGTCGTGAGGGGACAGGTCGGCCGGATAGAACGGCCCGCACCAATCGGTCGTGCTGAACGATGACGTCCCCACGTGGAGCCCGGGGGGAAGGCGCGAGAGATCGAATTCCAAGCCCAGATTCCTCCTGCCGCCGGGTCCTGCGGACTCCGCACGCGGCGCGGCGACCGTCACGTTCCCACAATATCGGAGGATCCTGGGAACTGTAGGGACGGACCTCGTCTCTGTCAATCGGGGGGCCGCCGATGACATCGCCCCGCGGTCGCGGTAGGCTGTCCGGGACAAACGAGAACGGAGGAACGATGAACGGGAAACGCCGGAATCTGCTCGTCCTTTCCCTGCCACTTCTTGCGAGCTTCGTCTGGTTCGCGATGCCGAGAAGCGACCCGCGCGCCGAGAACACGGGCGGCCTCGAGATCGCCATGGTCTCACCGCGCGGGGACACGGAAGCTCTGCACTCGATCGACGTCGTCTTCAGCGAGGCGATGGTCCCCTTGGGAGGGCGATTGCGTGGCAAGATCGCGCCCCCGCTTGCGATCACGCCGGCGATACCCGGAAGCTTCTCTTGGATCGGCAGCCGAGTGCTGAGTTTCGTTCCCCGGTCTGACATCCCGCCCGGGACCAGGCTCACATGCCGCGTTCCGGAAGGGATCCGCTCCTTGGAGGGCAAGGAGACGTCCGCCGATTACGCTTGGGAAATCGTCGTGGGCCGGCCGCGGCTCCTGGCGAGCGTCCCCGGCGACAAGGGTCTGTCGGGCCCCGACGAACCCCTCTATCTCCTCTTCAACGCGGTTCCCGCGCCCGGTGCGGTCGATTCGATCCGTTTGGTCGGACCCGCGGGCCGCATCCCCTTGAGGCGGGTCACACCGGACTCCCTCGCCATCGCGCAGCTCCTCCCGAGAGACGAGCGCCGAGGCGGGACCGACCGGATCCTTGCCCTCGCCCCGGGCGCGAGGATTCCCGGCGGACAGAAGTTCCGCCTCGAAATCGGAGCCGGGATCCCCTTTGTTTCCTCGGATGCGTCGATGCGGGCTCCGGTGGCGATCGCATTCGAGACCTACGGTCCTCCCGCGCCCCGGTCGATGAGCGTCGACCTATCGGGCTTCGCCCTTACGTTGGCGGGCCCGGTCGATCCGGCGGCGCTGCGCGACCGCGTGAGTTTCGATCCGCCGATTGCCATCTCCCGGATCCATCCCCTGGATGCGAACACGGTTCGCATCGATGCCAATCTCCGGCCGGGGACGGAATACGCGCTCAGGCTCGCGGCCGGTCTCACGTCGTTGCTGGGCGAAACCATGACCGAGGATGCGATCATCAGCGTCCGGACCCCGCACCGGCCGCCGGATCTCACGCTCTTCCCTTCCGAGGGGTACGTTCCTTGGGATCCGCGCCCCTCCATTCGCATTGCGGCGACGAACGTCGATTCCGTCGAGGTCTGGGGCGCCTGGGTCGACCCAGACAGCGTCCCGAACCGGCTAACCGACCGTAGGAGACTCCCCGGCCGTCCGAAGCTTCCGAGGATCGCCCTCTGGCTCGAGCCCGGCCAGACCCCCGACAGCGCGCGGGCCATCCACCTCCCCCTCACACGCTTCGGCGCGCCGCCCCGGGGGGGGCAAGTCTTGCAGATCCGCGTGCGCGCGCGACCGCTGTTTCCGTTTCCCGACGAAGGCGGGCGATTGCTTCAGGATCAGGCCTTGATCCAGATCACCGATCTCGGCCTCTCGACCGTGAGCGGCAACGACCGCGGTCTCGCTTGGGTGACGAGCCTTTCATCGGGACAACCGGTCGCATCGGCCGACGTTCTGCTCCTATATCCGGGTCAGAAGACACCCCTGTGGAGGGGGATGACGGACGGGGACGGACTCGTTTGGTTGCCCGGTCTTTCGGAGCTGTCGCTCGCGCCCGGCGCGCCCCTAGTGGCCGAGGTCCGCACCGCGAAGGATGCGGCATGGCTCGACCTACCGACCTACGCGATCGATCGCCGTCGGTCAGACCCAGGCGGCGAGATCCCGAACCACCGCGCATCGGCGTTCACGGATCGCCCCCTCTACCGGCCGGGTGAAGTCGTTCGTTGGGTCGCGCACGTCCGGGCGACCGGGCGCGAGGGGATCAAGGCGGCGGCGATCACCTCCGTGAACTACTCGATCACCGGGCCGTCCGGGCAGCAGATCGATTCCGGCAGGACGGACTTGACCCCGCCGGGATTGGGATCCGGCTCCTTTGCGATCCCGATCGGCGCCCCGCTCGGTTCCTACTCGATCGAGTTTTCCCGAGGCGAGGGGAGCGAGCGGATCGGATTTTCCGGGGCGGCATTCAACGTTCAGGAGTTCAGGCTTCCGCGGTTCGAGGCGCGCTTGAGCGCCCCATCCTCGCGCGCGCTGTCGGGCTCGACAGTCATGATCGAGGGGCGTTTCGCCTACCTCGGCGGAGGTCCCCTCGCAGGGGCGCCCGTCCGTTGGACTCTCAGCCGCCACCCCGATTGGTCCCGTCCCGAAGGGTTCTGGGACTTCTCCTTCCAGGACGATCGTCCGCGCGGGATGGAAAGCCGCATGGAACGTGACGGGACGTTTCGCGTCGCGTCCGGGGAAGGAACCCTCGACACGGAGGGACAGATCCGTCTGCCGGTCACCCCCGACCTGAGCAGCCTGAGCGAGGACCAGGTCTTTCTGCTCGAGATGGGCGCCCGCGACCTGGCGGACCGGTCCGCCTACGACGTCGTGAGCTTCCATGCCCAGCGCGCCGCCTATCGAATCGGCGCCCGATCCCGCCTGGCGCCGAATCAGCCTCGCGCGCGGGCCGCGGCAGGCGCGAAGGAACGGGTCGAGTTCGCGGCGATCGTCTTCGACTCGACCGATTCTGCGGTTCCCGGCGTTTCGATTCGCTGGACGATCGAGAAGCGCGATTGGAAGACGGTCCGCGTTCGCCGGATCGGCGGAGTGTTCGGATACGAGAACGTCCCGCTGGACAGCCTTCTCGCATCGGGGACCGGTCGGTCGGCAGGCGAACCTTCTTCCTTCCTCTGGGACCCGCCATCGGCCGGGAGCTACTCCTTCACCGTCGAGACGACCGATCCGCAGGGTCGCACGACCCGCGCCCGCGACATCGTCTACGTCTCGGGGAGCGAATCGGCCGCCTGGTACCGCGAGGACGGCGGCTGGATGGAGCTCAAGCCCGACAAGACCGAGTACGCTCCGGGAGATACGGCGCGCATTCTCATCCCCGCCCCGGCCATCCCGACCGAGGGGCTCGTCCTCGTGCTCGACGATGGGATCCGTTCGGTGAGACGCCTGCGCAAGATTGAGGGATCGCCGCGGATCGGGATCCCGCTCTCCGGCTCCTTCCCGCCCGGGGTCAGCGTTCAGGCGATCCTCGTCGGGCCGACCCTTCTTCCTCAAGGATCCGATGGGCGGCAGCGCCTTCCCTACCACGGTTGGGGCAGCACGTCGCTCGGCCTCGAGATGGACGATTGGCGTTTGGCCGTTGACCTCGCCGCCGACCGCTCCGCTTATGAGCCGGGCGATTCGGTCCGCGTCCTCATCCAGGTCCGGGACGCGAAAGGCAACCCCGCCGAGGGAACGGTCACGCTCGCCGTCGTGGACGACGCCATTTTCGAGCTCACCGGCGCCGACAAGCCAGATCCCCTCTCGAGCTTCTTCGAATGGCGGGGGCCGGGAGTCGATTACTCGGATGTTCGGTTCCACCTGCGCGTAGCCCCCACCGGCGAGAAGGGGGAGCTCACGCCCGGCGGCGACGGCGCCGGAACGGGAGTGGGGCTGCGCAAGCGGTTCACGCCGACCGTTCACTGGGAACCGTCCGCGAGGGTCGGATCCGATGGCCGCGCGGTCGTCCGATTCCGCCTGTCGGATGACCTGACCCGCTACCGCTTCCGAGCGCTGGCGGCCTCGGGCGTCGACCTCTTCGGCTACGGCGAGACGACGGCCGACGTCCGCAAGCCGATCATGATCGAGGCGGCGACACCGCGATTCGTTCGGGAAGGAGACAAGATCGAGATCGCGGCCTCCGTCCGCAGCCGGCTTGCCGGGACGGCGGAAGTCCGCCTGAGCGCCGAGGCGGTCGGGGCCCGCATCGAGGGAAAGGCCGAACGCAAGGTGAAGGTGCCCGCCGGCGGGGCGACCCGTGCGGTTTTCTCGCTGCGGGACCCGGGGCGCGAAGGCGTCCGTCTCACGCTCCGCGCTTCCGGCGCGGGGCGCGAGGACGCGATCGAGATCGCGATTCCCACGGACAAACCCTACCTCTGGGACCGGGAGTTCCTCTCGGGGAGAGCGGACCCCTCGTTCGTTACCACCGTTGAGACCGAAGGAACCGTTTCGCCCGACAGGGGCGGCCTGACCATCGTCGCGAGCCCTTCGTTGCTCGGCGGACTGACCGACGCATTGGCATACACAATCGACTATCCGTATGGCTGCCTCGAGCAGCTTGCGAGCTCGCTGCTCGGTCTCGTTGCGGCCGGAGAGATCGCCCGGCGCACCGGCGAGGATCTTCCGGCTGTGCAGCGGGAGCGCGCTGTCAAGACCGCGGCGGCCATCGATGGAATCCGGCAATGTGCCGAGTCATGGCGGCTTCAATCCTGGCCCTCAGCCGATTCCCCCGATGCGTCGGACTACACGGCTGGCTATGCGCTCCACGCCGCGACCCGCGCGCGTGCGTCGGGGATTCCCTTCCCGCGCCCGTTGTGGGACCGGCTCGGCCGCGAGGCGGATGAGAGACTCCGCCAGTTGCTCTCGCTCTCGGACGAGGGACGACAGGGTTCGCTGCAGCGCCTCCTCCGCGACGGCCCGTGGCTTCTATGGACCATGTCCGAGGCGGACCGCCTCTTGCCGCAGGACTCGGTGCGCGTACGCCTCGACACCGCGGAGGCCCTGTACGCGCGGCGCTCCAGCGCACCGATCGAGTCGCGCCTCATTCTAGGCCTCGCTATGGAGTCCTTGAGCAATCGCCCCGGCGCTGATGCCATCCGCCGCAACTGGCCGAACATGGCGGCCAACTTGATCGGCGAACTTCGCTCGGAAGCGATCCAGAGAACCGGCCGGCACGTGTGGGTACGCTCCGCTGACCCGCTCTGGGGGGACGGGCTCGGCAGCGGTCTCGCCAACGACGTCCGGATGACCGCGCTCTTCCTCAGTCTCCTTGCCCGGACCTCCCCTTCGGACGGCGACCTCGCGGGGCTCGTTGCCTGGCTTCTCGACCACCGGCAATCGCGGAGCGGCGGCTGGGCGAACCAGCACATGACCGCCCTCACGCTCGACTTGCTCGTCTCCACGGTCGCGGCTCTCGAGGGGCCGTCCTCGCAGGTCTCCGTCAAGGTCGCGGTTGGGACGAACTTCGAGAACTTCCGGTTCCTGCCGGGCCGCAACGCGGTCTCCCGGAGATTCACGCCGATCTCAGAGCTGATCGCTTCGTCGGGCGAACGGATGGTCACACCCTTGCGCGTTGAGACAGACGGACGCCGGGTCGTGTACGTGAGCGGAAGCCTAGATGCGGCCATCCCTGCCCTCGATGCGCCGCCGCGCGAAGAAGGACTCATCGTCGATCGAACGTACGTTTCCCGCGACGGACAGCTCCTTGCAGGAGAGATCCCCCTCGGCGAGCCCTTCTTCGCCCATCTCGCGGTCGTCGTCTCGCGCGACGCGAAGACCCTCATGATCGAAGACCCGCTTCCGGGAGGGATCGAGACCCTGAATCTGTCCTTCCAGAACGCGCCCCGCGTCTCGATGGCCGCGGGTCCCTCGGAGAACGCCGGGGAGGAGGGCGAGGATGAAGAGGCCGCCGGGGCAGGGTACGGCGGCGGGCGCCACCGCGGGGGTGGCCTCTGGATCGTCCATCGGGAGATGCGCGATCGCGCGGTCCGGCTGTTCGCCGAGGACGTTCGGGCCGGCGTCTACCACGTCTACTACCCCGTGATCGCGGCGACCGCTGGGGAGTACCGCACGCCCGGCGCTCGCGCGGAGCTCCTCTACAGCCCCGAGATATACGGCGTGAGCGCGCCGCAAACCGTGAGGATCGTGAGGCAAAGGTGAGGATCATCCGGGCCTTGTTCGTCCTCGCCATCCTGGCGGCCCTCTCCGCCGCGCCGCGATGGACTCCCCTCCCCGCGTGGATGACGGAGGAGGATCCGGGGAGCGTCGTTCTTCGCGACCGCCACGGAAAGCTCCTCGCGGAGCTGAGGCGGACGGCGGATGGCGACGGGTCGATCCGGGGGCAACAGGTTCCGCTGAGCCAGGTCGATCCCCTGCTCGTGCACGCGACGCTCGCCGCCGAAGACCGACGATTCTACCGCCATCCGGGGATCGATCCTCTCGCCCTCGCGCGGGCCGTTCGCGAGAGCCTGCTTCGCGGCGGGCCGATCCGGGGGGCCTCGACCCTCACCATGCAGGTCGTCCGGATGAGCCGGGGGCAGCCTCACGGCATCATCCCGCGCCTGTGCGAGGTCTGGTGGAGCCTCGTGCTGGAATCCCACACGGGGAAGGAGCAGATCCTCGAAACCTATCTCAACCGCGCCCCTTACGGGCCGAACATCCGCGGTGTGTCCGCCGGGTCCAGGAGGTGGTTCGGCAAGCCGCCGAGCGTTCTCTCCCCCGCCGAGGCGGCCCTTCTCGCCGCGATCCCCCGCGCGCCGAGCCGGTGTGATCCCGTGCGCCGCCCCGCCGCGTCGCGCGCGGCCCGCAACGTGGTCCTCGAGCGGATGAAGAGGTGCGGCTGGCTCACCGCGGACGATACGGAGCGCGCCTGCTCCTCGGCGCTCGATCTGGTCCCGCAGCTCCCCCGCACGGCCCCACATTTCGATGCTTGGGTCCTCGATTCGATCGGCTTGGCATGTCGATCTCCCGCCTCGGTCATCACCACGCTCGATTCGGCGACGCAGGCTCTCGCCGAGGCCGCGCTCCGCGAGCGTCTTGAGAGCCTCGGGGGAAGGGCGCGCGGCGGAGCCGTCATCGTGCTCGATACACCGGACGCCGCCGTGCGCGCGATGGTCGGGTCTCGGTCCTTCGATTCTCCCGACGCGGGGCAGGTCAACATGGCCCTCTCCCCGAGACAGCCGGGCAGCGCGGTCAAGCCGTTCACGTATGCGGTCGCCTTTGCGGGGTCGATCCGTCCTTCCACGATCCTCGCTGATGTTCCGACATCCTATGAAGACCCAACGGGGGTTTTCACGCCGCGCAACTACGCGGGCGGGTTTGCGGGGCCCGTCTCGGCCCGGCTTGCCCTCGCAAACTCCTGGAACGTCCCCACGCTCGATGTCCTCGCTCGAACGGGTCTCGCGGAGGTGGCGAAAGGGTTTGAAGCGGTCCGGCTGGCGCGCGAAGAGGAGATCTCGCGCCTGGGACTTGGACTGACGCTGGGCGTGGGAGAGGTCACCCTCCTCGACCTCGCCGCCGCCTACGCGACCCTCGCGCGGGGCGGGGATTGGCTTGCGCCGCGGGGTGTCGTTCGGGCTCATGATCGCGACGGCAGACAGATTCCGCTTCGAGACATCGAAGAGCAGGGCCGGCGACGTGCCTCGGGCCCGGCCCTCGAGCCGGTCGGCTGCGCCTGGGTGAATGCGATCCTGTCCGACCCGGCCGCGCGCGCGGCAGCCTTTGAGCGGGGCGGACCTCTCGAGTTCGACGGGCCCGTGGCCGCTAAGACCGGCACGTCCTCCGATTGGCGGGATGCTTGGGCCGTTCTCTACTCGACCCGGCACACGGTCGCCGTCTGGATGGGGAATCCGGACGGAAGTCCGACCGATCAGGTGACCGGCGCGCAGGGCTCGGCGGTGGTCGCGTGCGCGATCATGGCCTCGCTCGAGGAGCGGGAACCCTCAGGGCCGTTCCCGATGCCCGAGTGCGTCGAGCAACGCGCCGTCTGCCCCCTCTCGGGATCTGCGGCCGGCCCGAACTGCCCCCAGATCGACTGGGCTCCGTTCCGTCGGAGCGATCCTCCCCTCGATCCGTGCCGGGTTCACGTCGCGCTGCGAATCGACCGGACGACCGGATTGCTCGCCCGCTCCTGTACCCCTCCATCCCGCGTGCGGACGGCCCTCTACGCGCAGCTTCCGGAACGTTTCGCCTACTGGCAGATGGATCGGGGATTCCCCGGTCCGCCCGAGGCGGCGACAGAATGCGCGTGCGGGAGCGCATCGTGCTGTCCCCTCGATGCGCCTCGATCATTCGTTCTGCCTTCGGAGCGGCGGCTTGCGATCGTCCGTCCCATCGACGGCACCGAGATCGCCCTCGATCCGACACTGGCGCCCGGACAGCAGATGCTCGCGCTCGAGGCGGCGGCGCCCACGGACGCCGCCGTGGATTGGTACGTGGACGGCGTGGCTCAGGGAACAACGCGGGGGCAAGAGAGGATCTTCTGGCCCGTGCGGACGGGCGAACACAGGATCGCGGCCAAGCTCTCAAGCAGCGCGGGCCATTCACCCGCAGGTCCGCAAGACGCGGTCTTCGCGACCGTGCGGGTGTTCGATCCCGACGAGCCCGCCGTGGACTAGACCGGTTTGACTTCGGCTGAGAAGCGAGCCCGCGCGCCGCGAGGTCCGGCGCCCCCGGAACAAAGCCCAAGCCGAGCGGATGCGCGTGGCGAGCTTCTCAGATCTACTCAAACTGGTCTAGCACGCGCAAGCGTCGCCGCGGAGCCCCTCAATCCCCTCCTTGACGAGCCATGGAACCATGAGAAGCGCCGCCACAGAATCGGCCCACCAGAGACCTGCCGCGGCGTTCAAGACCAATCCGAGGAGCAAGGCGAACGAGAGGTAGGAACAGGCGAGCGTCTCCTTGGCCTCCGCGCGCAGGGCTTCGCTTCGAATCTCGCGGGCCGCGCGGAGCTTGCCGAATGCGACGAGAGGCATCACGACGAGCGAAACGGCCGCCAGCGCGATGCCGAGCGGACTCTCTCCGGGCGCCTCCCGCCGGAAAAGTGTCCACCCCGCCTCGAGGAGAACATAGATCGCCAGCGCCATGAAGGTGAA
The DNA here is from genome assembly GCA_964575675.1 of uncultured bacterium. GTDB lineage: Bacteria > Eisenbacteria > RBG-16-71-46 > CAIMUX01 > VGJL01 > CAZNRY01. Next base: position 16,443 of record CAZNRY010000006.1, on the reverse strand, counting down.
CCCCACGAAGTGGCGGACCTGGCGCTCAGAGCGTTCGATCGCCTCATGATCCGCTCCCCTCGCCTCCTTCGACAGCCGCCGCAGAAGGAAGACCGCGGCCGCGCATTCGATGACGCTGTCGAGACCAAAACCGACGAGCGCGATGCTGCGCGCCCGCACGCCCGCCAGGAGGGCGATGGCCGCTTCGATCACGTTGTAGGCGAGGGTCGCTCCCACCAGCCAGAGGCCGATTCGCGTCCAGTTGCGACCGGCCCCGACGATGTGCGCGCTTTCTTCCATACGCTCCGGCACATCCCGGGATCGACCCCGGGAGAAAAAACGCTCGAGGGGACCGCTCCGCGGGCACGGCCCCCTCCTTCGACGCGACTTAGAATCCGAAATCGAAGCGCGAGGTGAAGAGGTCCTCCATCGCATCCTCGACGGCGCCCGGCACCTTGACGCCGCGATTCAAGTACTCCTCCGGCTCCTCCCTCGCTTCTGTGCGAAGCGTGCCTATCGCATCCGGGACATCATCCGCATCAGATCGACGACCCTGCAGGAGTATCCCCACTCGTTGTCGTACCAGGAGAGCGTCTTGAGGAAGGTGCCCCCGACCACGCGCGTGAGCGGGGCGTCGAAGATCGCCGAATGGCTGTTGCCGATCACGTCACTCGAGACAATCGGCTCGTCCGCGTACTCGATGATGTTGCGCATCGGTCCCTCGGCCGCCTTGCGGATCGCGGCGTTCACCTCCTCGGCCGTCACGGGCCGCTGCATCAGCGTGACCAGGTCGACGGTCGACCCGTCCGGAACCGGAACGCGCATCGCGATTCCGTCGAGCTTTCCCTTGAGGGCGGGAAGGACCTTCCCCACTGCCCGTGCGGCGCCGGTCGTCGTCGGGATGATGTTCTCGGCCGCGGCGCGGCTGCGGCGGAAGTCGGTATGCGGGACGTCGGCCAGCCGCTGGTCGTTCGTGTAGGCGTGGACCGTCGTCATGAACCCTTTCTCGATCCCGAAGCTCTCGTGGAGGACCTTCGCGACGGGAGCGAGGCAGTTCGTCGTGCACGAGGCGTTCGAGACGATCCGGTGTTCGGGCTTGAGATCCGCGTCGTTCACGCCGACGACGATCGTCGCATCGATCTCGTCCTTCGCGGGTACGGTCAGAATGACCTTGGACGCTCCGGCCTGCAGGTGCTTCTCGAGCGACGCGCGGTCACGGAACTTCCCCGTCGATTCGATCACGAAGTCCGCTCCGAGCTCCTTCCAGGGGAGCTCCAGGGGATCACGGACCCCCAGCATCCGCGCCTTCTGCCGGCCCGCGACGAGGGTGTCCCCGTCCATGCGGATCTCGCCCGGGAAGCGGCCCATCACCGTGTCGTACTTCAGGAGGTAGGCGAGAGCGTTCGTCGGGGCGATGTCGTTGATTGCGACGATGTCGATGTCCTCCGCCTCTGAGAGCATGCGGAAGATCGTCCGCCCGATCCGCCCAAAACCATTCACGGCAACCTTGATGCTCATCGTCGCCCCCCTAGTTCAAGGTCGCGAGCTTCTCGACGAGCTCGACGACGCGTGTCGCGTAACCCCAGCCGTTGTCGTACCAGGAGATCGTCTTCAATAGGTTCCCGCCCAGCACGGTCGTCGACATGGAGTCGAAGATCGCCGAGTGGCTGTTGCCGATCACGTCGCTCGAGACGAGCGGCTCGGTCGCGTATTCGATGATGTTCTTGTAGGTGCTCGACGCCGCGCTCCAGACGATCTCGTTGACCTCCTCGACGGTCACCGGGCGCTTCATGAGCGTCACGAAGTCGATCGTGGAGCCGTCCGGCACCGGGACGTTGACCGCGATGCCGCCGAGTTTCCCTGCGAGCTCCGGCAGGATCCGCTCCACGGCCATCGGCGACCAGGTCTCGGTCGGGATGATGTTCTCGGCCGCGGCACGGCTCCTGCGAAGGTCCTCGTGCGGCACGTCGGCCAGACGCTGATCGTTCGTGTAAGCGTGGACCGTCGTCATGAATCCCTTGTCGATCCCGAACGCGTCGTTCAGCACGCGCGCGATCGGGGCGAGGCAGTTCGACGTGCACGATCCCGCCGAGACGATCTTGTGCTGCGCGGTCAGGATGTGGTCGTTCACCCCCATGACGATCACCGCGTCGATCTCATCCCGCGGAGGAACGGTCAAGATCACCTTGCGGGCTCCCGCTGCCAGGTGCTTCTCGAGCATGGAGCGATAGCGGTACTTCCCGGTCGCCTCGATGACGATCTCGACGCCCAGATCCTTCCAGTCGACCTCGCCAGGCTCCCGCTTCGTCACCATCCTGATCTGGCGGCCGCGATGGTACATCGCGTCGCCCTTGACGCTGAACGGCTCGGCGTAGGGGCCGTGAACCGTGTCGAAGCGCAGGAGATATTCCAGAACCTTCGGGTCCGCGACGTCCGCGATCGCGACCAACTCGATCCCCTGGTGCCCCTGCTGAATGATGCGGAAGGCGTTGCGCCCGATCCGCCCGAACCCCATGATTCCAACGCGTACGCTCATGCGCCGGCCATCTCCTTCCCGCAGCCTGCAGGACGCCGTCCCCTGGTGCGATTTCGCTGTTCCGTGGGTGCTCTCAGCCCCTGCAGTGCATTGATTGCAGTTCGTCCCCGCGGTCGCTACCGCCCTTCCCCGTGGGATGGTATCATGCATGGCACGGCCCGCGGAAGGGAGTGGGAACCCGGTGTGCTCCTGCGGGTTCCGATTCAGATGTATGGGCCCCCGCGCGGAGACATCGAGACTGAGCGCCGCCTTACCGGCCACCGCACGGAGTTTTTTCTGACGAGGGAGCGCTCGCTCCAAGGAGGCTATGAGATGCACCTGACTCCCAGCAGCCTGAAGACCACGATCTCCGCCCTTGCCCTGATCACTCTGTCGATGGCCTTCGCCACGCAGGCCCGGCCCCAGGCGGCGCCCCCTCAGGCGGCTCCGCAGGACTGGACCGCGGTCAAGACGGCCGTGGCCAGAATCGAAATCCTTGGGCCGGGAGGCTCCGCACTCCGCCAGACCTACGGATTCGCGCTGGGCGATCCCGCGCGACTGATCGTCCGTCTGAGCGACCTCTCCGGAGGCGAGAAAGTGGTCGCGACGTTCCCCGACCAGAGCACCGCCACCTCGACGCGCGTCCTGGCGGCCGATCCGATGAACGACGTCGCGGTCCTGGATCCGGAAGGCTCGCTTCCGCTCCCTCCCGAGGGTGACCAGACGATCCGCTGGATGTACCAGGAGAAGATCACCGTGATCCCCGGTCCCGGCATGCCCGGCGAAACCCCCGAGATCCTCTGCGGGGAACCGGTGGAATTCGGCAAGGCCCGCATCGTGCCGATCGCCATGGACCATCCGGCGGGATTGCCGATCATGCACTTCTGCGGGCGATGGATCGGCATGACCGGCGTCCTTCGCGACCCATCCGGCCGGTTCTGCTACATGACGACGAAGGAGACGATCCTCCCGCTCCTCCTGGAGAAGGGCGCGGCGAAGAAGATCGCCGACGTTGCCGGGACCGCACCGGAATGGTTGCGGCCGGACTCGGCGCAGGGCCTCTTTGCGCGGGGCGCGCTCACCTCATTCAAGGTCGCCGGCGAAGCGGAACCGTTCTTCAACCTAGCCTTGGAGCGCGACAAGACGATCCCGGAGCTCCATTTCTGGATGGGGAAGAACTACTTCAAGCAGCAGGGCAAGTACGCGGAGGCAGAAGCCGCCTTCCGCGAGGCCGGCCGCCTGCGCCCGACATGGCCTCAGTCGTTCTTCATGGCGGGCGCCGCCGCATTCCAGCAGAAGAAGTTCGCCGAGGCGGTCCAGATCTACAACGAGGGGCTAAAGAGCAATCCGAAGTCGGCGATGATCATGAGCAACAAGGCTGCCGCGCTCGGAAACCTCGGAAGGGTCGAGGAGGCCCTGGCAACCCTGCACGCCGCCGTCGAGGCCGACCCGACCTACACGATGGCCGTGTTCAATCTCGGCGGACTCTATCTACAGATGGGCAAGCGGATCGAGGCGGAGGAGCAGTACAACAAGCTGCTTCTGGTGGACAAGAACCTGGCCCAGCAACTCCGCTCGCAGCTCGACACGAAGTAGGATCAAGCTCTATGGAAGGCCCCGGGGGCCGCGCGAGCACGCGAGCAATTCAGCGATCATTCGGGGCGTCGTAGGCGCTCGCCCCCGTGCATCCCGCTCGATCGGCTAAACGAACAGGGCGCCGATCTCGCGGGCGCACGGGCTCGCGATTGCGCAAGCACGCCCCCGAGTGACTCGCCGGGTGCGCGGGGCGGGATGCGCCATGCGAGCGCGGACTGAACTTCACTCACGGCAGTGCTCCGATTTCGTCAGACGACATCCTGGCGGCGATAGGGGCCGCTCTTTCCTCCCCACTTCTCCTCCAGGTAGATCGCCTCGACGACCATCCCCCTATCGAGCGACTTGCACATGTCGTAGACGGTGAGCGCCGCGACCGATGCCGCCGCGAGCGCCTCCATTTCCACGCCGGTGCGCGCCCTGCAACGGACCTCGGCGCGAACATGGACCGTCTCTCCATCGACGGAGAGATCAACGGATGCGAGATCGAGAGCCAGCGGATGACAGAGCGGAATCAGGTCCGCCGTCCGCTTCGCCGCCTGGATCCCCGCGATCCGCGCGACGTCCAGGACCCGCCCCTTCGTGACGGCATCGGCGGCGATCGCCGCACCGACCTTCTCCCCGACACGGATCCTCGCCCGCGCCACGGCGCCGCGAGCAGTGATCTCCTTCTCTCCGACGTCGACCATCCTGGCCCCGGAAGGGCCGATGTGTGCGAACGAGGGATCGAGCGTCATGAGTTCTCCTTAGGCTCGCCGCGTCCGCGCGGCGGCGATCGTACCTTTCGCGGGGGCTGCCGACAGATCCCAACTCCCCCGCCCCCCTTGAATCGAATCCGCGAGGAGAATACTGCCCCGCTTGCGCTCCCGGCCATCGCCGGGAACCCGCAGGAGGGCGTCCGCCCGCGAGGCCGAGACGAAATCACCGCTTCCCCGTATGTCGATCTCGCGCGCCCACAAGGTTCCCTCGGCATCGACCGCAATCGTGCAGGGCACGAAGTGCGTGAGCCCGCCCCCGCGGCTGACCGGCCGCTCGATGCGCACCGGAATCGATCCGCTCGCCGTCGGAGCCTCTCCGCGACAGGCCCGAAGAAACGGCGCGAGGAACTCGATCGCCGTCACGAGGACGCTGACCGGGTTCCCGGGAAGGCCGAAGACGAATGTCCTGCGTCCTCCTCCACGGCGGGCTGCGCCCCCACGCGGGGCGCGCCGCCGACTCCCGTGCTCCATCACACCGAAGAGAAACGGTTTCCCGGGACGGATCGCCGCCTTGTGGACAACGATCCGCACCCCAAGGCCTTCCAGGACGGCTGGAACCAGGTCGAGCCGTCCTGCCGAGACCCCTCCGGTCACAACCAGGACATCGTGGTCGAGCCCGCGGAGAAGTACGCGGAGAAGCGCGGACGCATCGTCCTCGACGATTCCTAGCCGCGCGGCGCTCCGCACGCCGGCCGACGCGGCGATCGCGGCCACAACCTCTTCGTTCGAATTGCGGATCTGAACCGGCGTCGGCTTGCGATCAGAGGGCACAACCTCATGGCCGGTCACAGCGATCGCCAGATCGGGCTCGCTCCATACGGGCACCTGGCTCACGCCGACCGCGGCGAGCACGGCGAGACTGCCCGGGGTGATCCGCTCACCGCTTCGCGCGACGAGATCGCCGCGCAGGGCATCCTCGCCCCGATCGGCAACCCCCGGTCTGCGCGGGCGCCCGCGGCCTCTCCGTACGGAACGATCGAGAGGCCCATCGAGCTCGACCCAACCGTCTTCTTCCCGCGCCCTCTCGACCGGGATGACACCCTGTGCGCCCGGCGGAACCGCCGCTCCCGTCCAGATCCGGACGCATGCCCCCTCCTTCAACTCTCGCGGCGGACGGGCCCCGGCCGCGACCTCGCCGATCACCGGCAGGCGGCGTCTCGAGCCGAACCGTCCCTTGACGCGGACCGCGTACCCATCGAGGGCCGATCGATCGAAGGGAGGGATGTCGCGGTCGGCGCGGATGTCGCGGGCAAGAGTCCGCCCCGATGCCCGACCGATGGGAATCAACTCGGCCTTCGGAGCAGGGGCCGCATCGAGAACGAGACGCAACGCATCTTCGAAGGAACGGAGTTGTGTCTTCAAGCCTTCCTCCCCGAGGGAACCGCTCCGCCCCGAGGCAACAGGCGCCTCAAGGGACATTCTTCGCAGCGAGCGGTCGGCCCGCAGTACCGATGCCCAACCCAGACGAACTGCGCGTGGAAGTCGTTGTACAGATCGGGTCGGTCGGCCAGATGACCCTCCAGGAATGCCCGCACCGATTCGTACCCGCCGCCCGGATGGAGCCCGTGTCTTCGCAGAACGCGCTGGGTATATGTATCCACAACGAAAACCGACCGCCCGAACGCATAAAGGAGGATACTGTCCGCCGTCTCCGGTCCGATCCCCCAGATCGAGAGGAGCTCCTCGCGGAGGGCGGAGGTCGGCACGCGGACCATCCGCTCAAGGCGCCCCCCGTGGCGCGCATCGAGATGATCGAGAAAGGCGCGGAGTTTGCGCGCCTTCTGCCGGAAGTATCCCGAGGAGCGGATCACGGGTGCGAGACGTCCCTCGGGTATCTCCGCAAGAGGGCGCGGACTCAGCCACCCGCGCCCACGCAGGGCTTTGATTGCCTTCTCCACGCTCCGCCAGGAGGTGTTCTGCGTGAGAATCGCGCCGACGATCACCTCGAACCGAGTCCGGCCCGGCCACCATCCCAACCCTCCGTGATCGCTCCGGAGGGTCTCGTAGATTCGAAGAAGCGAGGCGCGACGGCTGATCAGGGAAGCTGCTTGACGTCCGCCATCAGGACCGGTTTCAGCGGGACGTTCTGGTAGTTCCCCGACGTCCCCGTCGCCACGGCTGCGATCTTGTCGACGACGTCGAGTCCCTCGACGACCTTCCCGAAAACGGCGTATCCGTTTGCGCTCTGGACGGCCGGATTGTAGTCGAGCGCCCCATTGTCCTTGAGGTTGATGTAGAACTGACAGGTCGCGGAGTTCGGCTGATTTGTCCGCGCCATCGCCACAGTGCCTCGGGAGTTCTTCAGCCCGTTCTGCGACTCCAACGGGATGGCTGGGTAGCTCGGCGACTTCTGCGACATGTCGGCCAAGAACCCACCGCCCTGGATCACGAACCCGGGCATCACCCGATGGAAGATCGTGTCCTTGTAGAAGCCATCCTTCGTGTACTTCAGGAAGTTCTCGACCGACTTCGGGGCCTTCTCCGGATAGAGCTCGATCTTGATATTGCCCATCGAAGTTTCAACGAGGACCACAGCCTTCCCCTTTGCGGGCGCCGCTGCCGGTGCCGGTTGCTTGTCGGTTGACTGCGGGGCCTTCTCCTCCTGGGCGCCGGCGAGGCTCACGACGAACGCACACAGAAAACCCGCGAGCACGATCTTTCTCAACATTTCCTTCGACCTCCTCTTCTCCAACGCGCTGCACCTGGCGGACTGCGCGCCGCTGGGGGTCCTGGACCCTCGCGGATGCGCTCCCGCCCGTCGGGAGCTTACCAAAGCCGTCAACCTCGGGCAACGCGGGCATTCGCTCTCGCCCTCCCCTGCGAGGTGGTACGATCCCCGCGAAGGGAGGCTTCGCGATGCGCCATGGACACGGATCCATCCGACTTGCGTGGATTCTCCTGCTTCTCGCGATCGTCTCCTGCGGAAAGGAGACCGCCCCTCCTGCCCCACAGGAACCCCCTCTCGACTTGAACGAGCAGACGCAGAAGGGTTGGGAGCTCTTTCGCGGCGGCAACTACTCTCCGTCGGCCTCGGTCTTCCGGCAGTTGATCGAACTCTTCCCCGATGCTCCGGCCCCCTACGTCGGCCTCGGTTGGTGCGATGTCGAACGGGACAGCCTGCAGGCAGCCCTCGAGCTGTTCGATCATGCGCTTCGTCTCGACGAGGAAAACGACGCGCTCGCCGGAACCGTCGTGACCGCATCAGCCCTTGCGCTCGACTCCCTCGCCGTCGATGCCGCCTACCGGATCCGCGAAACGGACTACATCTTCCACGGCAATCCCCAATTCGGCTATCCACAGGTTGTATACTTGCGCGCCCTGGGTGAGTTCCACCTGCTGCGGTGGGCGGACTGCTACGCGTCGCTCAGGGTCCTCGATCCCGAGCTCGACATCGACCTTGCGGCTTGGGATTTCCGCGAGCAGCTCTTCGCAGCCCTCGAGGGATTGCGGGACCGACCGTGAGACGGTTACCCGCTTCCTTCATCTTCCTGCTTCTCCTTGCGCTCGCCCGCCTGATGGGAGCCCCGGACGCCTGCCCCGCCGCAGCGAGCTGGCAGATCCGCACATTTCCTTCCGGATCAGGCTCCAGGATCGAGACCGTCCCGCCGTCCTCCTTCTACGTGATCGGTGATTTCGTCGGGAGCCGCGAGTGGGTGAGCATGGACGGGGGGACCTCGGGCTCGATACGCAATCCAGGTCCTCCCTTCGCCGCGGACAGCGTCGTGAGCTTCAGCGCCGCCCTGGATCGCCAAGGAGCCGTCACGCGAGATGGCAGCCTGTGGCTCGGAACACGCGACGGGCGGACCTGGGATGAGCTCAACACCCCCGACACGCTCGGGACCCCGAGCGCGGTCTTCTGCAGACAAGGCGACGTCCTCTGGGTCGGTACGCGCGAGGGAGTGCTCTTGCGCGTCGATCCCTCCGCCGCGCCCGCGGCATGGACCAGATCCGCGTCGCTCGGCGACGCGCCGGTCGACCGCATCCTCCCCTCGGGCGACGATCGGCTCTGCGTTCTTCTCGCCGACGGAAGTCTGTTCGCCCGCAGCTCTTCCCTCGTCCCTGAATCGGAGGGCGATCGGGGAGCAAGGGCGGACTCCGCTTGGATCGCGGCCCCCTTCCGCGCCTCCCAGTTCGACATGACCCGAACGGGGAACGGCTACGCGATCGAGCGGGCGAGCTTGGTCCTCTGGAAAACCGCCGACGCCGGCATGACCTGGATCCCCGTGAACGGCGCGCTCGCCGAGCCGCGGTTTGCCCCCTGGGCGGCGCAGGCCCGCCGGCTCCTCCTTCGTCCAGAGGGATTCGGCGTCATCGCCTGCGGCGACTTGCTCCTCGCGACGGCCGACGAGGGCGATTCATGGCGGATCGCCGCGAGCGGAGCGGGGATGTTCCTGGACGCCGCCTTCGACGGCTTCGGCGATCTCGTCACGGTCGGTGAGAGGATCCATCGAAGCACCGACCGCGCAAACAGCATGGTGCAGATCCTCGGCGGCGACTTCTCTCGCGTCGTGATGGGTTCGATATCGACGGGGTGGGCGTGTGATCGGGGGCTCCTGCTGAGCGTGAACCAGGGCGAGCGCTGGCTCAGGCAACCCATCCCCGATTCCGCCGAGCGCCTCGCGCAGATCGCCGCGCGGGGCGACTACGAGATCTGGTTACACTTCGACGGAGAGGGTGGACCGCGCACCTATCACAGCGGCAACCGTGGCGCGACCTATGACGAGATCGACAGCCCCGGCGCGTTGCGCGGATTGCGCGGATGGTCGTTTCCCGAGCCCGGCATCGGCTGGGCATGGGCTGACTCCGCCATCCTGCGAAGCTCCAATGGCGGATTCGACTGGCTCCCCGTACACGCCGCGCCCGAGGCGATCACCGCCATGGCTGTCCGGGATTCGCTCGACGCTGTTTTCGCGAGTCAGACTCGGTTCATGATGACGCGAGACGGAGGGCAAACCTGGGAAGAGTGGGAATCGCCACGCGCGGCTGCCGTCCGGTGCCTGTGCTGGCGAGAGGCGGACCGCTTCGTCGCCGCCGGGCAAGGGATCGCGATCATCGAGGCGGAGTCCGGCGGGGAAGAGATCGCCCAAGACACCCTCGGCGACACGATCCGCTCGGTCGTGCTGGCGGCCGACGGAAGCGGATGGGCATCCGGCGACGGGGGGATCCTTGCCGGCACGACCGACGGCGGCGCGTCATGGAGTCCCTACCAAGTGAATCTCGAGCTGAACGCCTTTCGCGGGGATCTCACAACGCTCTCGATGATCGATCCCGACCATGCCGCCACGGGATCGAGCACATCCTTGATCCGCCTGCTCCCCGATGCGACCGGCCCGATCTTTCGATACGGGGTTTCCGCCAACCCCTATCTACCCGGCTACCTCGACATTCACGTGACGGCGCGCGAGCGGCTGCAGGGAGACAGCTTGGTGATCACGATCGACGGGCAAGGCGTCCCTTCCGAGCTCTTCGATCCCGGAGGATTCCTCTACCGCGCGCACTATCATGTTCCATCCGGATCCGGCGAGCGAAGGATGATCACGCGCGCGCGCGATTGGACCGGCAACGAACGCGTCGACACGAGGTTCCTCGGTGCGGTCGCGCTCGACGGCGCCGGAGAAGGACGGATCGCGTGGGGTAGCGAACTCCTCGCGATCCGGGGCGATGCGATGGGCGCCGCCGGCCTCTTGGAGCTGATCGACGAGATCCCCCCGTTCCCGGATGAAGGCGTCTGGCGCGCGGCCGGCAGTCCCTTCCAACTCGCGGCGGACAACGGTCTGGCCGTCATTCCCCTCTCGTCGGCGGCCGTGCTCGCCTTGTGGGAGTCTGCGGCCGAAGGCGATCCGCCGGGTCTCCCCCCGCGCGGCGAAGAAGATCGGCGGCCGAGCCCCTTCTCATCGAGGAGCCATGGTCCGGCAGGAAGCTGGCGCATTCTCCCCGCTTCATCGATGGACGCGATCGCGAGTGGTTCGATTCTGCTCATCCTGCGCGACGGCTCGGCGCCCGCCGCCGCGGGGCGCGATGGGCCTCTTCTGCGCATCTTCCCACTCCCCGCGCGGGACGCCTGTACGATCGAGTGGAGCGGGCCTCTCGCTTCCCCCTTCCGATGGGAGCTGTTCGACCTGAGCGGGCGCCTTCTCACCCGCGGCGAGGCGCCGCCGCCGGCCGCGCGCATCCTCCGCGTGTCTACGCGGGATGCCGGCGGCCGCGATCTCCCCAGCGGGATCTACTGGATTCGCGTCCAGGAAGGATCGGTGCACGCCGTCCGCCGGATTGCGGTCATCCGTTAGAGCCCGCTTGCCGTTGCGCATCACGCCGGCCGCACGCGAGCAGGTGCGCGTGGTGGGATGCACCAGGCGAGCGCGCAACGACTCGGCGCATGGCGGACGATTCGGTACAGCCTCCCTGCATGATCGCCCGGAAGCCGACTATCCCTTGACGATCTTGAGCAGCTCTTCCATCTGGCTGTGGTGGGGGTTCAGACTCAGCCCTTGTTCGAGCGTCCGCGCGGCTTCTTCCGGCTTGTCCAGGCTGAGCAGAAGCCGGGAGCTCATCACGTAGGCGGTTCCAAGGTACGGATTGCGGTCGATCGCTTGCTTCGCGAGCCCCAGAGCGGCGTCCTTCTCGTCCCGGCTCCAGGCGATCTGGGCCAAGCCGAGGAGGGCATCATAGTAGGCCCCGCTGGCGGGGTGCGCCAGGACGCGCTGATACAATGCCTCGCCTCCCGCCGGGTCCTCTTGACCGACGAGATACCCGCCCATCAAGAGAAGTGCCAAGGGAAGATCGGGCGCCATCGCGAGCGCGCGCTCGAAGACCTCGCGGGGCGGCTTGGCCCCCACTCGGGTCGCGGCGGTCAGGTCGTCCGTCGCCTGCACGCGTTTGCTCCGGTACGCTTCCGCCTCCTTCACCAACGAATCGACTGCGGCGACCAGGTCGGCCCGCGCCATCGCCGCGAGCTCGGCTCGTATTCCGCTCAACTGCAGCGCCCGGAACTCTCCCCATCGGTCATCGACCTCGCGCGGGATCGACGGGTTCGGCTCCCATCGATAGGGAAAGCGCACGACTTCCAGCGCCAGATCATCGAGAGGGACGCCCGGCAACATCGCAAGCGTCGCGCGCAGCCGCTGCTTTTGCCCGAGCCGGTAGAGCTGGTAGGAGACGTCCTCCGACGCCTCCTGGCCGGAAGCCGACCGGATCATCTCGATCGGCATCCTGTGTTCGAGCCAGGCGTTGTCATCCGTGTTGCGCGTGCTCGCCCCCCTTGCAACCTCAATCGTTTGCTTCTCGGGCCCGACGAGGAAGAAGCCGAGCTGCAGAGGGCTCGTGATGTCCGTTCTCCTCAAGGAAGCGGACGCTTCCTCGCCCCCGGCGCGCCTGCTGAACTCCTCCCAGGGAACGGCGATCGGCTGCTTCGATGCCAGCACGATGAAATCGCCCGGAATCGGTTGGAAGACGACGAGGTGCGGAAACGCTTCGTGGAGCGAGCCGAGGATCGTCTGGAACGACTTTTGGGAAATGTCGTAGTTCTGGATCCACTGCGCGAAGATCCCGCCGGGTGCGAGCCGCCGGCCAACGATTTGGTAGAAATCGGCGGTGAAGAGGTTCGAGATCCCCGCCATCCAAGGGTTCGACGGCTCGGAGGTGATGACGTCGTAGAGCGCGTCGGCGTAGGTGAGATGGACCCTTCCGTCCTCCACAATGAGCCGGGTGCGCGGGTCGAGGAAGGGGGCTTGATTGATGCTCTCGAAGTATGGCGAGGCGTCGATCACAGCCTGCTCGATCTCCAGAACGTCGACCCTCCGAACCTCGGGGTGCGTCAGCACGGCCCCGACGGTCGCGCCGCTTCCATATCCGACGACCGCGACGTTCCGAGGCTCTCTGCAAAAGAGGACGGGAAGGTGGCCAAGGAAGCTCTGGGTCTGCAGGTCGCCCGGATTCGTGCTGGCATCCGGCTTGCCGCCGACGTAGAGGGTCGCGCTCCCGAAGTACCGGAAGATCGCGACCGCCGTGTTGATCCCCTCGCGCTGGTAGATCAGTTGAGCCGCGCCGTCGGCCTCGCTGGGCCGCTTGGATCCCCTGTAGACCTCGCGGTAGGGCCCTTGGTTGAAGAGAGCAAGGTTGAGATCGGGTGCGACGGCGACGAGGAGGGCGGCCCCGGCGAGCATTCCGATCGGCGCGCCCCAACGGATGCGCGATGCGCGCCCCGCGGCGAGGAATGCCAGTGCGGCGCCGATCGTAGCGCTCAGGATTCCCGCCACCGCGAGCGTCTTCCAAACACCGAGAGCCGGAAGAAGGAGAAAGCCCGCGAGAAGGCTTCCGACGATGCCGCCGGATGTGTTCAACACATAGAGCCTTCCCACGGTCGCCTCTGGGGCCGCATCGCGGCCCGCCTCCCGCACGGCGCGCACGACGAATGGGAACAGCGCCCCCATGATGAGGCACGGAGGAAGGACGAGGATCGCCGCGACCCCCATCTGGCTCAGGACAAACGCCGATCTCCCGACATGCGGAACCGCCCATCGAAAGATGCCGGCGTTCGCGCCCGGCAATGCGTTGGACAGACAGAGACCGAGCAAGCCGATCAGAGCGAGAAGCGCCTCGAGACCCGCCATGGCGGCCAGCCCGCCGAACCGCGTCCGCGCCGCCCAACGCGCGGCGAAGGCGCTGCCGGCGCCGATCCCGACGAGATAGATCGCGAGCATCACGGCGAAGGCGTAGACGGATGGCCCGAGCGTGAGCCCGAGGAGACGGAACCAGCCGACCTCGTAGAGCATGGCCACCCCGCCAGAGATGCCGAAGAGGATCCCCACGCTCCATTGTCGTTGCGTCCAGCCGGCCAGGATCCTCCCCCGGGGCGAGGGATAGGCGGGATCCTCCGCCGGTTTCGCCTGCGCGCGCCGGAGGTCCTCGATCACACCGATGCGGCGGTCCAATGCGAGCGCGATCGCCGCGACGGCCAGGTCCGCCACTCCCGCGACGACGCACGTCCGCAAGATCCCGAGCGCAGGGATCAGGATGAAGGGCGCAGCCAGGGTACCGATCACCGCTCCCAGCGTGTTGACCCCATAGAGCATCCCGGCCTCGAGGTCGTAGCTCTTCTTCGAGCGGCCGAACGCCGCCACCACGACCGGAAGCGTCATCCCCATCAGCATGACCGGCAGGAGCATGAGCCCGAACACGGCCGCGAATCTCGCCATCAGGAAGAACCCGTTCCCCGGCTCGGATGCCTGATAGAGAGCGCGGAAGAGAGGCGTCGTCGCGCGGAAGAGCGGAATCGAGGCGATTCCGCAAAGCGACACCCCAAGCTGGAGCAAGAAATAGGTCCGCAGGGGGCGCTGGAACCGCGCGCCGTACCGGGCGATCAAGGCGCTGCCCAGGGCGAGCCCCCCCATAAACGCCGCAACGACCGTGGAAACCGCGTACAGGGTGTTGCCCAGGATGTAGGAGAGCTCCTTGGACCAGGTGACCTCGAGCACGAGGCCGTTGCACCCCGAGAGGAAGAAACAGACGCCCAGCAGCCACTTCTCGGATCGACGCATACTAAGGAGTGATTGTACCAGCTAGACTGGTTCGCCCGCATCCGAGAAACGAGATCGAGCGCGAGCTGACCTACGCAGGACGGCCATTAGGGGCGTGCCTCCGCTCGGCGCATGGCGCAGCTCGCTCCGGCATCGCCCCTGCATGGCCGCCAAGGAGATCCAGCGCGAGTCGGCGCGGCCGCGAGGATGGCTGCTCGTTTAGCCATCCGAGCGGGATGCGCGGATGCGAGCGCCGGGGTTCAGACACCCGCCGCAGGCGGGACGAGAGGGGCCCCGGCCGGACGCCGGGGCCCTTCGGTTACGCGTTGGATCCTAGCGGAACAGGCTCTTCACCTGCCCCCAGGACTTCGACTCCGCGGGAGTCGGCTGGCAGTTGAACACGCCGACTTCCAGCACGGTCGCGACCCAGTTGATGCAATCGTAGGTCGTACCCGCCGCGATCGAGGCGGTGAAGGGAGGAACCGCGGCCACGCCGTAGGTGTCGGTGTCCCAGGCGAGATCCGGGGTCGCGCCCGGGGCGCCAGGATCGCTTGCATCGAAGTCATCCCCGTCGCCGAGGGTCAAGCCGTTCCAGAGCTGATCATCGGCGTAGGGATAGGTGGGAGCCGTCTGCCCGTCGCCGCCAATGAAGGTCAGAAGGGCCGGCATTCCGACCGGACAGGTCACCGGCAACGTGTTGTCGATCACCTGTCCCGCCATGCTCAGGAGATCATTGCCGTCGAGGACGATGATCTCGCACGCCGTCGAGGTTGGGTCCTCATAGACCACGACGAGCGACGCGCCCTCGCTCTCGGGGGAGACGTTGAACGCGCCGGAGTCGTCCAGTCCCGCGACGAAGTTCGGTCCGGCCACGACGAGCGGGGTCACCACCGCGACGTACGCGTATGCGGATATCTCGGCCCAGCAGGGAGAGGCGGTGACGGGAAGCGCGATTGGCACCACCGGCGCGCCGTTCAAGGTCACGGCGTTGATCGGGGGCGTGTCGCTGAGGATCGTCCAGTATAGACCCGCCCAGACGATGTTCCCGGCGGCTGGACCCGGCGGGAGGACGATCGTCCCCCCGGCGGTGAAGGCGCCCGGGACGATGGCGTGCCGTGTGCGCACGCCCGCCGACACGACGCGGATGCAGCGGGGTCCTTCTCCGTAGAGGTGGATGCGCTCCGTCTGCCCGCCCGGCGAGCGGGTCCCGGAACCGGGATCCCCGCTACCTCCGCCGTCCTGGGCGGCCGAGACCATGGGCGCTGCAAGCACGGTGGAGATCGCGGCGGCCGTAAGCGACCCTAAAATGGCCGCACGAATTGTTCGCATGTGATTCTCTCCTTCAGGGGCGGTTGGTTGGTTTCCAACTAGGTGTGCGATCGAGACGAAAGTTCCGCGTCTCTATCGCATTGTCTTATCGTTTGGTGAAGATTATATTGCATGATCTCTATCCCGTCAAGAGAATCCAGTACTATGCATAATGCTCACCATAACAATCACTTACACGCTGGGCGCAGCAGGCCGGATACCTGATCCGCCGCGCAGGGACACGGAACACCCGATCGGCGCGGCGCGAATCGAAACCGTGGAGAAAATCCGGACCCGCTTCGCGGAAGCGGAGACAGGCCGCCTCAGGAGATGCGGCGAACCTCGTCGACACCGGGAGCGCAGGAGAGGACCAGGCCGGCTAGGCCGACGAAGAGCCCATTGTCCAGGACGCCGGGGATCGCGTTGATCGCACCCTCGAGAGTGGCGGGATCGGCAATCCCGTCGAAGCGGACATCGAGGGGGGGGTTTCCCTCGTCCGTGATCACGGGACCGTCCTTTCGCAGCCCCGTCCGCAACCCGGGGGTCCCGCCAAGGGGCCGGGGTCAGCGGGGGCGGCGTTTCGCTTCTCAATTCTGGCGCGAGGTTGTCGAGGGCGAGGCACGCAGGGTCATGGGGCCAGAAATGCAGGGCTCGCGGAGCGCACGATGATGACAATCGGTTTATCCAAACAGGTGCGAAAGCTTGGCGACCCCCTCACCGACCAAGGCCAAGGGTTAGAATCGCAACCCCTAGGTAGGATCTCGTTACGTGCAGG